>JAJYQG010000071.1 GCA_021794775.1 Pseudomonadota bacterium | reverse complement strand
GGCGATGATGCCTTCAAAAGACATGGCCAAGTAGAGGATGACACGGTCGCCCTTACGGATGCCCAACGCTTTTAGCGCATTGGCAAAGCGGCAGGTGCGAGCATGCAGTTCACGGTAAGTGAGCGAGGCAGCCGTTCCATCATCGGCCTCGAAAATCAGGGCGGTTTTATCGCCTAGGCCGCGGGCGATGGGGACATCGAGGCATTGGTGCGATGCATTCAGTCTGCCTTCTTCGAACCAACGGTAAGAGGGGGCGGATGCGGTGTTGAGCACTGTGTCAAAAGGGGTATGCCAGTCAAGTTCGGCGCGAGCCTGCTGCGCCCAGAAACCTTCCGGGTCTTGCCTGGCATGTTCGACGAGTTGGTGCCATTGGTCACGGGATACGTTGGCGTGTTCCGCCCATGCTGGGATGACGGGAAACAGGCGATTCTCGTGATGCAGGACTTCGGATGACATGGGTTCTCCTCTCTGGGCCTATCGGTGTAGAGAGCGTCGTTTCGCCTCCTTTACCCGGTAACCCGTCAAAGCGTTATTATAGCCACACTCGCGAAGGGGCTCACCTTCCGTTCTCGCCCATGGAGTTGACACGTGACCACCATTCACCATGAAGATCTGGTGCAGAGCATTGCCGCTGCCCTGCAATACATTTCGTATTACCACCCACGGGATTACGTCGAGGCTCTGGCCAAAGCCCATGAGATCGAGGCGGCACCCGCTGCCCGTGATGCGATGGCGCAGATTTTGACCAATTCCCGCCTTTGTGCCGAAGGCCGTCGCCCGATTTGTCAGGATACGGGCATCGTCAACGTGTTTCTCAAGGTGGGCCTTGAAGTCCGTTGGCAACTCAAGGGGTCGCTGGATGACGCGGTCAATGAAGGGGTCCGGCAGGCTTATCGGAATCCGGACAATCCCTTGCGCGCTTCTGTGGTGAGCGACCCTGCTGGAAAGCGCCAGAATACGCGCGACAATACGCCGGCAGTCATTCATGTGACCCTGGTTCCGGGTGCCACGCTGGAAGTGACGGTTGCCGCCAAGGGCGGCGGGTCTGAAAACAAGGCTCGGCTTGCCATGCTGAACCCTTCGGATTCGTTCGTGGATTGGGTGCTGTCTACAGTGCCGACACTGGGTGCCGGTTGGTGCCCGCCGGGCATGCTCGGTATCGGCATTGGTGGAACGGCAGAAAAAGCCATGTTGATGGCCAAGGAGGCCCTGATGCAGCCGATCGACATGGGGTTGCTCAAGGCGCGAGGTCCCGCCAACGCCCTTGAAGCGTTGCGCATTGAGCTCCATGATCGTGTCAACGCGCTGGGGATTGGTGCCCAGGGTCTGGGAGGCATGACGACGGTACTTGATGTCAAGATTCTGGATTATCCGACCCACGCAGCTTCCCTGCCCGTGGCCTTGATCCCCAACTGTGCGGCAAACCGTCATGCCCATTTCACGCTGACCGGCAATGGGCCGGTGTTTCTTGATCCCCCGCGCCTCGAAGACTGGCCGGCGGTGACCTGGCAAGCGTCACCGACCGCGCGTCGGGTGAATCTCGATACGTTGCCTAGGGAGGAGATGGAGCAATGGAAAGCCGGCGATTGCCTGTTGTTGTCGGGCAAACTTCTGACGGGGCGTGATGCTGCCCATCAGCGCATCCGCCAACAGATCGAGAAAGGGGAAGCGCTGCCCGACGGGCTCGATTTTAACCGGCGTTTCATCTATTACGTGGGCCCGGTGGATCCGGTTCGAGATGAGGTGGTGGGTCCGGCGGGGCCCACCACGGCGACACGCATGGACAAATTCACCGATTTCATGTTGGCAAAGACCGGACTCTGGGGCATGATCGGCAAAGCTGAACGGGGCCCCGTGGCGCTGGAAGCGATCCGGCGCCACCGCTCGGTTTCGTTGATCGCGGTGGGAGGAGCTGCTTATTTGGTGGCGCGCGCCATTCGTTCTGCGCGGGTGGTGGCTTATGCCGATTTGGGCATGGAAGCGGTCTATGAGTTCGAAGTCCAGGACATGCCGGTGACCGTGGCGGTTGACAGTATGGGAGAGTCGGTGCACCAGACGGGGCCGGCGGAATGGCGTATCCGTCTGGCTGACCTGGTGCATCAGGTCGGTGGAGGTAAGGCGCCGAGTTGATCCAGAAGTTGCCGCACCTTTTGGGCGCGGTCGGTGACGCTGTGGGCTTCGAAGGTCATGCGCATGCGGTCACTGCCGGTGAGTCGATGACGTTGCTGCTGAATCAGCATCAGAAATGAGGGCAAATCGAAGGGAGGCCGGCTGGAAAACTGCAGCCGTGCCCCTGCTTCATCGGCATCGATCTTGCGAATGCCGAGGGGGGCAGCCAGGATACGCAGCCGGTGGGTTTCGATGAGGTTTTGGGCGGCATCCGGAAGTAGCCCGAAACGATCGATGAGCTCTTCCTGAAGCTCGACCAGGTTGTCCAGGCTGTCGCAGTTGGCCAATCGTTTGTAAAGAATCAGGCGCTCCTGAATGTCACCACAGTAGTCGTTGGGCAACAGCGCCGGTGCGTGCAGATTGATTTCCAGTGAGGTTTCCAGGGGCACTTCCGGATCCCATTCGCC
>JAJYQG010000209.1 GCA_021794775.1 Pseudomonadota bacterium | reverse complement strand
CCTCGATTGCCCACTGGACGCCCTGCGCGGCGTCGGTTCCACGTACGGCCTTCAGTGTCGCGAGGAGCGCATTTCGGACCGCGTGAAGCTTTTCGAGCCACATGCCGTGGTCTCCTTGGTGGTGGTTGTCCATGTTGGCTCCGCGCGGGATTGTAAAAGAAAGCCCATCGCTGGATGCATGGGCCAAAAGGTGGCGGAAAAGATTGCATTACTGTATAATCCAGCATTCCAAACGCCGGTATTTTAAGGCATTCCGGCGAAACGAGCCGCTCCGCAGCGGCGCTGCATCCATCGCAACCAGGATTGGCGAGCGAGGCATGGCCCAGGCAAGGAAGGAAACGACCGCAAAGGCACCACCAGGGCCACCCGATGCGATCACCTTGTCGGACATCGTGCTTTATCGATCATGGATCGAAGGCATCGAGCTTCGATGGATCATCGATCAGCAATGGCGGCATCTCGGACTCGATGGCACGCCGCGGGATGTGAAAAAGATCGAATCGAGGGTGCGCCTGATCAAGGAAACCCTGCGCCGCACGGCACTCCGGCACGGACTCATTCGCGACGCCATGGTGCTTCGCGGTAGCGGGCTGGGCCGCCGACGGCGGAGACCGGAGCACGGCGCGACGCCGCCCCGCGGCATCGACGCATTCAGGGAAGCCATGGACCCGCATGACTTTCTCCCGCACGACGAGCTCGAGAAGGCGTGGCGGGCGTCCGCGGGCAACGACGAGGCGCGCGATCCCGGCTCGGATGACGGGAAAACGATCGGGCTGTCCGTCATTCGGCAGATCCAGGCCGTCAACCGCGTGGGCGAATTGGTGAGGAAGGCGCCAAGAGACTCGGATAGCGTGCTTGTCTGGCTGGAAGATCCGACAGCCAGCCGAGTCCTGGCGGCAGGCATCGCTCGCATCGGGCAGTTGCGTGAAGTTGTTTCACGGTTCCCCAAGGACTGGTTCGCGCCGGTGCATGGACTGGGCCGCAGTCGCGCGCGGCGCATCGAACGATGGCTCTCCATGTACCCGGGCGAAGGGGCCGGAAATTACAACTCGGCCTATCGCCAACAAGCCTGAATCCCACAGGCCGAGGCCAACCAACATGAACAGGAACCGGAACGACTACAGCCGTGCCCTCTACGAGGGCAATCCCTTCAAGGTGCTTGAGGGCGAGTTCTACGTGTCCCTCAAGGCCGCCGCCAGCAGGCGGCGCAAGCAGGCAGCAGCCGCAGCCCGCCGCAAGGCCCGGGCGCAAGCGTGCGCGGCCATGGCCAAGGAGCACGCATGATGACCAAGATCGAAGAGATGCGCGCACGGCGCGCCCAGATGGCGGCACGCCGTCGCGCCGCGGGCCTGACCCGCGTCCAGGAAGAGCCGCACGTGCTTGTGCGACTCAATACCGGAGGGGTCAACGACCCCCGGCTTGTCCCGTCTGCATTGAACGGGAAAGCCGCATGACGAAATCCGCCAGACCTTCGGTCTGGCGGATTTTTTTGCCCATCGCCACGCCATTTTTACGACTTCCCCACTCGACAACATTCCGGACTGTGTTCACATTCCAACGAGGAGGAGCCAATGGCTCAGGAACAAGCAAGTGCGGAAATGGCCATGCAGGTCACCGAGGGCAACGACATCGTCCAGAGCATGGAAAAGCCTTTCGAGGCAATTCCCCATGCCTGGCCGGGGCGTCGCAGCGTCGCAGCGCCGGCAACGGGTCAACGCGATGCGGGGAAGATCCTCGAGGAGGTATCGGGGTCTGATCCGGAACAACTGGCCCGACTGGACCACGAGTTCACGAGCCAGATCAACCAGTCCGTCTTCGCGGACACGTTCATAGCCGAGGATGTCGGCGCCGCGATATGGGCGTCGGCCAAGGCGGCGGGATTCAACGGAGGACTGGTCCGGATCCACAACATTGGCCTGGGCTCGGTTTTCAACGGCATGCCCGATGAATTCCAGCGCCGCAGCATGGTTTTGGCGTACACCGCCGATACGGCCATCGAATCGGCTTGCCGCAAGGTCATGTCGGGCTGTGGCGCCATCACCATCGGCAACCTTACCGATGCCATGTCGTCACGCTGGACGGATGCAAGACTGACCATCGCGCTGTTCTGCAACAAGGTTTGCGAAACATCGTGGGCCAAGGCCGAGCAGGTGGTCGAGTCGGAAATCGCGCACCTGCGCGAGCAAGGCATCTTCATCGCGATCGGCAACACGACCGACCGTGCGATGAAGGCCATGATCGAGCAGTCCATGGCCGGAAGCCTGAACATCGTGTCGGTCATTGGCATGCCCAACGACCTGAGCGGGTTCAACCGGGATGGCCTCAACGCGAACCACATGATCATCGCGGTCAAGGACGCGCGGTTCCGGTCCGTTTCGCCCAAGAAGACGGTCGGCAACGACGATGGATTCCGGCGGATGACCTGGGTGAACGGCATCGCGGGGCCCATCGTCTCGTCGATGAATGCGGCCACCGGAGAAAACGCGATTCGCGTCCTTTCCACCGGCGAGTGCATGGAACAGGCACGCATCCTCACGGCCAAGGGCAAGGCGAAGATGGACGCCCTGGTCGGCCGGATAACCCGATCG
>JAJYQG010000208.1 GCA_021794775.1 Pseudomonadota bacterium | reverse complement strand
AGTGGAATCGACATCCTCCAGCTGGAAAACCCGAAACTGGCGCGCAGCCTCGCCCAACCCCAGATGCAGGGCTTCATCATCCAGAAAGCGGTGTTCCGGGGGCAGCAGCATGGCGTTCTCTCAGGCGCGGATGCGTTCCAGCAAGGCCGTCGTTGAACGCTGGAACGCAAAAGGAATGGATAACACCGTGCCTCCATACCCTTGCACGAAGGGTGCCCCGACCATCGCTGAAACGGGCCAATCCCCCCCTTTCACCAGCACATCGGGGCGACAGGTCAAAATGCGTGCGAGGGGCGTATCTTCTTCAAACCAAGTCACCCCAGCCACACTTTCGAGAGCGGCCATCAAAGCCAGCCGATCCTCCAACGGATTGACCGGACGGTCGGCCCCTTTTCCCAAACGTCGTACCGAAGCATCGCTGTTGAGCGCCACCACCAGACTGGCGCCGGCGGCACGAGCTCGAGCAAGGTAGGTCACATGACCACGGTGCAGAATATCGAATACCCCGTTGGTAAACACCAGGGGCCGCGGCAAATGGGCCACAGCCTCCTCCCATTGGTCGGGAGGCAGGATCTTGCGTTCGAAGTCGACCGCGGTCATCCGTTACGGGCTAACGGGCTGCGTCGCCGAGGGCAAAGCCTCATCCACGGGGGCCGGCGCTTGCACGGGCGGGGTGGGACCCGCTTGCGTCTGAACCGGGGCAGGGGTTTGGCCCTGCTCATTTGCCGGCACCGAACCCAGATATTCAAACACTTTGACCACACGCCGCGTTCCGGTAGTGGTGCTGGCCAGCTTGGCGGCCGCATCGCCCTCAGACTGGGTCACCATGCCCATCAGATAAACCACGCCATGATCGGCGATGATGCGTATTTGAAGCGGAGAAAAGAGATTGTTGTTCTCAGCCAGGAAACGCCCATTGATCTTGGCCACCAGATAGGAGTTCTCCGCTTTGCTTGAGAAGGTGTTGGCCGGCGCCACCCGAATTTCGTTCACCACCTGCCGCACATTGGCGACACGATGGGCCATTCCCTCGATGTCGGTCCTGGTGGCTTCATCGGGCACCTGCCCCGTAAGGAGCACGATGCGGTTGTAGCTGGAAGGATCGACATTGACGTCACTGCCATACTTCTTGTCAATGGCATCGGATACCTGAGATTCAATGCCGCGGTCGTCCAGTTGCGTCCCCACGGAACGTCGATCCTGAGCCACGACGCCCGCTGTCCCTCCCACGGCCCCCGTCACCACCAAGGGCACACAGCCCTGCACCAGGGGCAACGCCACCAGCGCCAACATCATGGCCCTACCTTTCCACTCGCTCACGGCGTTCCTCCCAGCAACAAATGATCGATCGCATCGCACAAACAATGCAACACCAGAATATGAACTTCCTGCACCCGCGCCGTGTTCTGCGCCGGAACCGTCAAATGAACATCGTGGCTCGTCAGCATCTCGGCCAGCTTGCCGCCACCTCGACCGGTCAAAGCAATGATGATCATCTCACGATCCTGAGCCACCTTGACCGCTTCCAGCACACTGGCCGATTGGCCGCTGGTGGAAATGGCGAGCAAACAATCGCGTGGTTGCCCCAGGGCGCGGACCTGTTTGGCAAATACCTGATCGTAATGGTAATCGTTGGCAATCGACGTCAACGTCGACGAGTCGGTGGTCAGCGCCAAAGCCGCCAGCGGGGGACGCTCCGCCTCAAAACGATTGAGCAGCTCGGCAGCAAAATGCTGAGCATCGGCCGCCGAACCTCCATTGCCGCACACCAGTATCTTGCCGTCGCCGAGCAGGCACTGGACCATACATTCCGCAGCCCAGGCGATCGGCGCAGCGAGCTGGTCGGCCAACGCCAACTTCAACTGGGCACTTTCCTGAAAATGTCGGCCAATTCGCTTGATCAAATCCATGGCGTCATTGTATGCCATAACCGATTCAGCGTGCCACCTCGGCGCCATCCTTCAGGGCCAAAGCGCGTTCATACCAAAAACCGCGGCCTTTCCCCGTCATTTCGACCATGATGCGTACTGCATCCTTGAGCGACAGATGGGCCAGCAGCACGGGCAACCAGCGAGCATCGGTGTCTTCGTCAGCGGCCGGGACCAGGGCAACTTCATCCAGCGCCAACACAAATTCGCCACGACGTTGGTCGGGATCTGCTTCCAGCCACGCCAACGTCGCTTGCAAAGTGCCTCGGTGCAGGGTTTCAAAACGTTTGGTCAGTTCTCTTCCCAACACCATCCGCCGAGTTCCACCCAGAACGGTCACCATATCTTCCAGGGCAGCTTGTATCCGGTGCGGCGCTTCGTAAAACACTTGCACCCCGGGCAATTCGGCCAAAGCTTCCAGCCTGCGCACGCGCTCAGGGCGCCGAGCGGGCAGAAAACCATGAAAATGAAACGTTGCCGCCGCAAAACCAGCTACCGACAACAACGTTGTCACGGCACTAACCCCCGGTACCGGCACGACCCTCAACCCCGCCTGCCCTACCGCCTCGACCAGCAGCGCACCCGGGTCGCTGATGGCCGGCGTTCCTGCGTCCGATATCAGGGCGATATGGCGCCCAGCGCGCAATTCATCGATCAGCAGCTGCG
>JAJYQG010000016.1 GCA_021794775.1 Pseudomonadota bacterium | reverse complement strand
GCGGCCTGGGGGGGGGGCTGGGCAATGGGTAGGTGGGGATACGGTCGAGCGATGTCAGTGTATCGGGCAGAGCGTCTGCGATGCGTTGCAGGTGCGTCTCAAAACCGGGAGCTTCTGCGGGAGGGATGAGACCAAGGTGCCTTTCCGGCCATGCGTTGCCAGCTTCGTGAGGCAAATGGCCAAGCCATGCGACAGAGGCAGGCAGGCTGTTGCGGAGCATGGCTGCGTGACCTTGACTAGCAACGCGATTGGCGAGAATGCCGGCGAACATGGGGCGCGGATCATAATGGGTTAAGCCCAGTGCCAGAGCTCCGAAGGTTTGTGCCATGGCCGAGGCGTCGACGATGAGCAATAGAGGCATGTTCAGCAGCACGGCCATGTCAGCCGACGAAGGTGTACCGTCGTAGAGACCCATGACGCCTTCCACCAGAATCAGGTCGGCATCGGCGGCCGAGGCGATCTGGCGTAAACAATCCTCGGCCCCTCCCATGAACAAATCCAGATTGCCCACAGCCGCGCCGGAGGCAGCCTCCAGCATCATCGGATCGAGAAAATCAGGGCCTGTTTTGAAGACGCGAACGCGCTTGCCTTGTTGCCGATGACGCCAGGCAAGTGCGGCCGTCAACAGCGTTTTACCTTGTCCCGAAGCGGGGGCTGCGATGAAGAGCGCACGTGGCATGTGGGTCAGAGATCGATCCCTGGCTGCGCGACAACCCCGGCACGGAAGGCATGTTTGATGTCGCCGATTTCGCTGACTGTGTCGGCGGCGGCAATCAGCGCATCCTGTGCTCCCCGTCCGGTGATCACGACATGTTGCCCCTCGGGGCGCGCCGCAATGACCGGCAGAACTTCTTCAAGGGACAGATATCCGTACTGAAACAGATACGTCATTTCATCCAGGACAACCAGGCTTACCGAAGGATCTCGCAACGCTTGAAGGGCCTTGTCCCAGCCGGCGCGGGCTGCGGCGATATCTTTGTCCCGGTCCTGGGTTTCCCAGGTAAAACCTTCGCCGCAGGATTCCCATTGGATCGCGGCATGTGTTTTGAAGAAAACCTGCTCTCCGGTGTCGGTCTTGCCTTTGATGAACTGGAAGACGGCAACGCGCATGCCGTGCCCCAGGGCTCGTGCCACCATGCCAAAAGCGGAACTGGATTTCCCCTTGCCATTTCCCGTCAGTACCAGCAACAAACCCCGTCGCGTCGTGGCGCGAGCGATGGCGGCATCCACCACGGCTTTTTTGCGTTCCATGCGTGCGCGGTGGCGCTCCGAACGCGAGGTTTCTTCACCCATGATGGGTCAGCGAGACGATAAGGGAACGGCGAGAGCTTGATCATGCAAGAAGCCAAAGCGCCGCTCGATCAGCAGGCCAAGGACAACGTAGCATAAGGTTGCTCCCACCACGGAGGGGCTGTAATGCCACAGCCGGGGCAAGAATCCCGCCAAAGATGGGTGGGGAAAACGGCCGCCAAGAAAGTAGAAGCCACCGCTGGACCATAGCTCAGACAACAGCGCCGCCAGTGTCACCACCCCCGTCGTCGGCAACCAGGCGATGCCCTGTTTTAGGGCAAATGAACCACTCAAACGGCCTGCCCACCACAGGGTGGCGCTGGCCGGCAGCAGCATGGCGTAGGCGGGGGTGATGCAATAGGCGGAGACGCCGTTCATGCCAACGGCCCAAGCATCGACAGCAGCTCCCAAGGCCAACAGTCCGAGGAGAGGAAGGTAGGAACGCGACCATAAACCCGCCAGGAAGAACATGGCAAGTGAGGCATCCGGCAGATGCAGGACAGGGGTCCATGCATGATTGCGGGTTGCGACAAATACCAGAGCCAACCAGAAAAAACGTGTCATGACGAGTCTCCTTACCAAGCCACCATCTTACCAATAAAACGGGATTCCTGCCCTGGTTTCACGGGGCGTAACGCAAGGTCATGTAATAGCCTCGGCCCAGTTGGTTGTACAGATAGGCGGTCTGATAATCCTTGTTGAACACGTTCATGACCGAACCTTGCAGGCGCCACGCAGCATTGATCTTGTACTCCGTGCGCAGATCGGCAGTCATAAAGCCTCCCATGCGGTAGGTATTGCCCAGCCCGTCGTAGCGCGCGCTCTCGGCACGGCCCGTGATGCCGGCACTCCATGCGGCATCCACGGGTTGGTCGTAAGACAATGAACCCGATTGCGGGGCACGCCGCGGCAGATTGGTGCCATAAGTGGGGCCCGGGGTTTGGTCACTGGCGTTGAGCAAGTCGAGGACGGCGCGCACGGTACCTGGCCCCAGCATGGTGTTGTAGGTGGATTCCAGGCCGTGAATCAGCGCATCGCCAATATTGAGGGCCGAATAGCTGAACGTGGCGGGGTTGAGGTAGGGTTCGATCAGGTTGTTGATGTGGGTTTCATAGGCATGGATCGACCAGTCGCCGTGCTCCAGCTTGCCATTGAATCCAACGTCCAGCGAATTGGAGGTTTCCGGGCGCAACGTGGGGTTGCCATAACCGGGGAAATAGAGATCGTTGAAGGTCGGAGCTTTGAAAGCGGTGCCAAACGTGGTGGTGAATTTGACGCGGTCATTCAGCGCATAGCCCCAACCCGCCGAGCCTGTGGTCCATGT
>JAJYQG010000068.1 GCA_021794775.1 Pseudomonadota bacterium | reverse complement strand
CCCAAAGTGACGATGGCCTTATTCTCGGCACCTACCTCCACGGGCTCTTCGACCAACCGGAAGGCTGCCGAGCCATCCTGACCTGGGCTGGAAACAAAGGAATCGATCTGGTTTGCGCACGGGACGCACAACGAGAAAACGATCTGGATCGTCTGGCCGATGTGGTGGCAAAACATCTGGACATCGCCTTGCTGGACCAACTGTTGGGAATTATCCCGCAAAGTTAAGCAGACGTTAAGATGCCCCCCCTAGACTGGGGTCATGACGCGGCAAGCCACTGAGACCCAAGCAGGGAGGGACCACCATGATTCACGTTCATGCAACACGCATCACCGGCAACCGTGATGTCAACATCAAGAATCCCATGCGACAAAGCTCTGGCAGCAGAGGCAGTTCCTCTCACCACCTCAGCCTGCTGAGTCGATTATCCTTTATTTATATCTTGGCACTCGGCGGCTTGGTTTATTTGATTCGCATACTCAACCATTTGGCCTAATATGCGCCGTCAATTTTTGCGCCAAACCGTTCGAATCTATCACGAAAGCCGCTACCACCATTGATCCTGGATCAATTCAACCACAATCTACGCCTTTCGACCCCCCTCTCCGTAACAACCAGGCAACATACCCGTTGCTTCTGGTGACCGTCTCTCTTGTGACATCGTAGAATAAGGTTTTGGAAAAACCGCGACGATAGGCGTGGCTTATGTGCGTTGCGCATCGAGGAGATTCTACCTTGTATCAAGAGGATAGCGCTCGCCCAAACAGATTTCCGGCATTGCGGTATGCTTTTTGGGTTCCCGTGATGGTCTTTCTGTTGACCATGCTGGCTACCGGAATCGTCTGGTTCACCGAGCGCAAGCTCCTCGAAAAAGAAGCCCAGCACGACCTTGATTTGCGTACCCTGGAACTGGCCAACAGCCTCCATACCCGCCTGGACCTCTTCGATCTGGCGTTGCTTGCAAGCCGATCCCTGATTGAAACCGATCCCCTGCTTTCGCGTCAGAAATTCCACGATTTCATCAGCGGCTTACAACTCGATAAAACCCATCCCGGACAACAGGGCATCGGCTTTTCGTTGCGCGTTGCCCCACAAGAACTGGATCAGCACCTAGAGGCAATACGCCATCAAGGCTTCCCCGATTACCGCATCAAACCTTCCGGAACGCGCCCGGTTTATACCTCCATCATTTACCTCGAACCTTTCGACTGGCGTAATCAGCGTGCATTCGGTTACGACATGTACACGGAACCGGTACGCCGTCAAGCCATGCAACAAGCCTGTGACAGCAACGACTTTTCCTTGTCTGGCAAGGTGGCGCTCGTCCAGGAAACCGACCAGGATGTCCAGGCAGGGTTTCTCATCTATCTGCCCGTCTACTTGCCCGGCCCTACGCCCACCACGGTCGCGGAACGACGCGCACGGTTGATGGGCTGGATTTACTCTCCCTACCGGGTCAAAGACTTTTTGCGCAATATGTTCGACAAATCCAGCAGCGATCTCACCTACGCTTTGTACGATGGATCGGAACCCCTTTCAGCCTCGCTGTTGCTGTCGGAGCTCGACTCGCCCCGCATCGGCCGCTTCACTCAGCGCCTGACCTTTCACCTCAACGGTCACGACTGGACCCTTATCACCCACTCCACACCAAGATTCGATCGCAGGATTTTTTCGGACCGATTGGACTGGATCCTGATCAGCGGACTTTTGCTGAGTTTTCTGCTGGGAAAAATCGTCCGCCTGATGGTCAAGGGAAGGAACCGTGCGCTCAAACTGGCGCGGGAGCTCAACCACGCACTCCTTGAAAGCGAAGAGCATATCCGGCGCGACAACCTCAAACTTCAGGCAAGCGAGAGCAACCTGCTCGCCTTGCTCAACACCAGCCCCGTTGCGGTTCGATTGGCGACAGATCATGGGCGCAGGGTGGTTTTTCACAATGCCAGTTACGCCCAACTGATCCACAATGCCCACGCCGAGGGGGATAACCCTGAGCGATACTATGCCGATCCTTCGGATTATCGCGCCGTCTTGCGCGAACTGGATGAAGGGCATGTGATTCACAATCGCCAGATGCTGTTGCGCATACCGGATGGTGGCCCCCAAATGTGGGCGCTATCGTCTTACACGACCATGGAATACCATGGTGAGAAAGCCGTGCTGGGTTGGTTTTATGATATTACCCCCCTTAAATCGGCCCTAAACAGGGTCACCCAGCGTGAACAAGACTTTCGCCGACTGATTGACTCGCTGCCCTACGGCGTCCTGATTCACCAGAACGGTTTTGTTTGTTACGCCAACCAATCGTCTTTGCGTATCTTTAAGGCTCAACATGTCGATCAGCTGCTGAATCGTCCGGTGATCGATCTCGTTCACCCCGAGCATCGGGCCACCGTATCTGCCCGCATCCGTGACATGAGCCAGCATGGCCATAACCTTGAGCCTTTGGAAGAAAAATTTCTGCATGTGGGTGGCACAGCCTTCCATGCTGAGGTGTCTGCCATACCCATCGTTCATGAGGGCCGCCCCGCCTCTCTGGTCGTCATTCAGGACATCAGCGAAAAAAAACAAGCCATCGACAAACTGAAGACCGCCTCCACCGCATTTCGCATCAGCTTATACGGCATTGTGGTCACCGATCCGGAGGCCAGAATCATCGAAGTCAACCCGGCATTCTCCAGCATTACTGGCTACAGTCCAGATGATGTGGTGGGTAAAACACCAGCCTTCCTGAAGTCGGACCGGCACAACCCAGTCTTCTACCAATCGTTGTGGGACTCCGTGATGAGAGAAGGCTATTGGCGCGGAGAAATCTGGAACCGTCGCAAATCTGGCGAAATCTACCCAGAAGCGCTGGCCATTTCGCGCATCGTCAACGACCAGGGCGCCATTCTTGGATATGTCGGCGTTTTCTCTGACATCACACAAACCAAAGAACGAGAATCCGCCCTTGAAAAAATTGCCCACTTTGACCCTTTGACCGGCCTCCCCAACCGTTCACTGCTCCAAGACCGACTCGCCCAAGCCATGGCCAACAGTAGCCGCAATCACAGCACGTTGGTGATCTGTTATCTTGATCTCGACGGCTTCAAACCGATCAACGATGTCTACGGCCATGACATAGGTGACCGTGTTCTGATCGAGGTGGCTCAGCGTATGAGCGGAACCTTGCGCGAAGGCGATACCGTGGCGCGCCTGGGTGGAGATGAGTTTGTCATCCTGCTGAGCGACCCTCGCAATACCGACGAATCTCTAACCACCCTGCAGCGCGTGCTTGACGAACTGAGGGAGCCTTTCTCCCTCCAAGAGGAGGTTATCGTTTCCCTGAGCGCCAGCGTAGGCGTCAGCTTTTTCCCCTCGAAGGATAATACCCCTGAAACGCTCATCAATCAGGCTGATCAGGCCATGTACTGGGCGAAACAAAGCGGGAAGAACCAGATACGTGTTTATGATCCCATCATGGAATCTGCTCTGCGTGACAAACTAAACCTTCAGCGCACCCTCGAGAAGGGGCTTTTGCAAGGACAGTTCATCCTGCTGTTCCAACCCAAGATCCGCCTCGACGATCGCCGCATACTGGGCGCCGAAGCATTATTACGATGGCAATCTCATGCCGATATACTGGCACTGCCCGACACTTTCTTGCCCGGCATCAAGGGCACACAACTGGATATCGACCTGGGCAAATGGGTCATCACACGGGCCTTCCTACAGCTTGCCGAATGGCACAACCACGTCCCCATCCCCCTTGACATCAACCTCTCTCCCCATCTGTTGCAACGCGAACAACTCGAGAGTTTCCTGTCGCGCCTATGCCACGAATTTCCAACCGTGGCTCCCTCTTTGCTGCGCTTTGAAATTCCTGCTACGCTGCTTCTGGACTCAGACATTGAAAGCACCCTACGTGCCTGTCGCGCACTGGGGTTTACCTTCGCACTGGACGACATCGGAACCGGTTACCTGGCATGGGAAACCTTGAACCAGTTACCTTTCAACGAGTTTAAAATACAGCGTAACCTCGTCCACGGTATGGCACCCGGCAACCGACAAGAAAGCATCGTTGCGGGTATCCTGGCGCTGGGACATGCGTTCCAGTCGTCTGTAGTCGCCAAAGGGATTGAAACCCCTGAGCAATACCGTCTGCTGCAAGCCCTGGGTTGTCAGGCAGGACAAGGATTCCTGATTTCACCACCCGTTTCCGCCACCTCCATCGCCGCATGGACTTCTTCTCTGCCGTCGGATCCGTCGCCATGAACCCTTCACCCCTCAATATCGCCGAAGCCCTCAATCTGGGTTGCCCTTGCAACATGCTCGACCGCGCCACCCTCATAGCCGAGCTGACCCAAAATGCCGCACCGTATGAACTTGCTGACGCGCTCGCCGCCCGTCCCCACCTCTTCTCCGATACCGCTGTCTTCATCCATACCCCCCAAGCGCAGCGCATCGCCCTCGTGGTCCAGCGACTCAGCCGTTTGCTCGCCTCGCCATGCTGGTGGGAATCCATACGCCACAGCGCACCCGTTGCAGCACAAACCATGCCCGCCAATCCCGGACTATGGCTCGGCTTCGATTTTCATCTGGGCCCCAACGGCCCACAACTGATCGAAATCAACACCAACCCTGGAGGCCTACTGCTCAATCTGGTGCTGTTGCGCGCCCAACGCGCTTGCTGTCCTGATGCTGAAACCCTGCTGGCCCAAGCTCCTCCTCCCTCCATCGATGAAGTGTCTGTCCTGGCCATGGTGCGCCAAGAATGGCAAGAATCCGGTCATGTTGGGCAACCCGGCTTCGTGGCGCTGGTTGACGATGACCCCATCACGCAGTATCTCTATCCCGAATTCCTGCTTTTCCAGCACGAACTCAATCAAGCGGGCATCCCTTGCCTCATTGTCGACCCCACCGAACTGACATGGAACGGAAACGAACTGACTTTTCGCGATAAAACCGTCGACATGGTCTACAACCGGCTGACGGATTTTTATCTCACCGAACCTTCTCATCACGCGCTGCTCGCCGCCATGGAACAGCAACGCATCGTGCTTGCCCCGCACCCTCATAGCCACGCACGTTACGCCAACAAACACCACTTGGCACGCCTCAGCAATCACGCTCATTTGGCCGCTCTTGGTGTCGAGGCCGCGGACATCGATCTTTTCGCAGCCACCATACCGTTTACCCAACAGGTCTCGCTGGAACACGCATCGCAACTATGGGCCGAACGTCGAGGGTGGTTTTTTAAACCTGCTGAAGGTTTTGGCAGCCGCGCAGCGTATCGCGGCGACAAACTAACCCAGCGTGTGTGGCAGGAAATTCTGCAGGCCGATTATGTCGCCCAGCGGATTGCTCCTCCAAGTCGGCGCCGCATTCTCCAGAACGAGGCTCAACGAGACTACAAACTGGACATACGGGCCTACGCTTACCAAGGGCAGGTACTGTTGCTCGCCGCACGCTTGTACGATGGTCAAACCACCAATTTTCGTACTCCCGGCGGTGGATTCGCTCCGGTATTCACCGTGCCCGATGACATATCATGGCCGGTTCTTCCAAAGGATGGCCCATGATAACGGGAGGCATCAGCGCGCCGCATCATCTGGCCATCCGCGCAGGAGAACGCATTCTTAGGTTGGGAGGCAATGCCATCGAAGCCATGATCGCCACAGCCGCCACCTGTGCCGTGGTGTACCCCCACATGAACGGCTTGGGCGGCGATGGCTTCTGGCTTATTCTGGAACCCGGGTCCACCCCTCAAAGTATCGGGGCTTGTGGAACGGCAGGATTACACGTCACACCGGACCACTATCTCCAAAGCGGCCTGTCTTCCTTACCCACCCGAGGCCCCCTGGCGGCCAACACCGTGGCAGGGGCGGTCAGTGGCTGGGACGCGCTCTTGACGCTATCGCGCCGTCTGGGGGGCCAACTCTCGCTGGATACCCTGCTGGATGATGCGATTGCTCATGCAGAGCAAGGTTACGCAGTCAGCACCGGACAATCCCAACTCGATCAGGACAAGCTGCTCGAATTGCGGCCTTATGCCGGCTTTGCTGAGGCTTTTCTCGTCAACGGGAACCCACCTCAGTCCTCTACCCTGTTTCGTCAACCCCGCCTGTCCATCACCCTGCAACGTTTGGCCCGCGACGGGCTTGACAGCTTTTACTGCGGGGCCCTGGCACACGACATCGCCCATGACCTGCAACGCATGGGATCTCTGCTCACAGCACAAGACCTGGAACAACACCGAACATTTCCCATCCGGGTATTGGGGATGGCTCATGACAGCGGCCAACTGAGCAATCTTTCTTTCCCAACCCAAGGACTGGTCTCTTTGGCCATTCTCGGTATTGCCGAAAGGGCTGGACTGGCCGATGTGGAACCGAACAGTGCCGACCATATTCATTTGCTGGTAGAGGCCTCAAAATTGGCCTTCGTCTGGCGCGATCGTTTCATCACCGATCCTCGCCACACCACCCTCGATCCTCAGTCTTTGCTCACCGAAAAGATCTTGCAGCGCCTGGCACAGCGTATTGACAGGGCTCACGCCAGCCCCTGGGGAAAGGGCAGCGGTCCAGGGCCGGCCGATACCGTCTGGCTCGGTGCCACAGACCCATCGGGGCTAACCGTGTCGGGCATCCAAAGCCTCTACCATGAATATGGAAGCGGCTTGGTATTGCCTCGTACAGGCCTTCTCTGGCAAAACCGAGGTGCTGCTTTCTCGCTCAACCCCGAATCACCACGATACCTGGAACCCGGGAAGCTGCCATTCCATACCCTCAATCCTGCCCTGGCCCAATTGAAGGATGGGCGAATCATGGCCTACGGTACCATGGGTGGGGAGGGACAACCGCAAACCCAAGCAGCCATCTTCTCTCGCTACGCCCTGTTCGACATCCCTCTGGCAGAAGCTATTGCCATGCCCCGCTGGCTCTTGGGCCGAACCTGGGGACAATCGTCGAACAACTTGAAGCTGGAACACGGCATCGATCTTCGCGTGGCCCATATACTGGCCGCACGCGGCCATATCCTGGAGTGGCTGCCCTCCAGAGATCTCGCTTTCGGACATGCCGGAGCCGTTCTGCGGCACCCAACTGGTGCGGTTGAAGCCGTCAGCGACCCCCGCTCCGACGCCTACCCAGCTTGAGAGGACCCAAAGTCGCACTTAATACTGCCGTTCCTTCCACGCCGTTGCCAGCATGTCCGCGACCTGCTTGTCAGCTTCCGACAGCCAACCTTGAGGTCTCGATGACCCGGCGCCTGGACATTCACGCAAAAACGCCTGGATGTCACGTGCCATGCTTGAAGGCTGAACCCCCGAACACTGTGCTAAAATGGACAACCATCGCAGCATCGACGGTTCCCCGTATGCGCTCGTAGCTCAGTTGGATAGAGTACCAGTTTCCGAAGCCAAAGGTCATTCGCGGTTTATGAGTATAAGTCGCATTGGTGCGCCCATGACCATGTTTTCCGATTGCCTCCTGGTTGTTTTCATGCGCATCATGGCATTCAACTGGAGTTGTGATACAATCAGGAAAATAACTGTTTAACATCAGTGTGTTCCAGTTTATTCCCGAACATGCGCTCGTAGCTCAGTTGGATAGAGCGTTGGTTTCCGAAGCCAAAGGCCACAGGTTCGATTCCTGTCGAGCGCGCCATACAATCGAAAAGTACAGGTAGCCCCACAGCACCGCCAAGTTGCGCGGTGGTCAGGTAGGGATGGGATACACCCATCCACGGTTTCAGCTCTTGAATTTCACCAGCCGCGCCACCTGAATATCCGATATGAAAACAACCCCGCTATGCTTGTCGAAAAACGGGGCAAACCCTTCCTGAATAGGATCGACCAATTCCTCTGACACGGCGACAATGATCATGATCAGCACCGCATCTTCGTTGAACATGAGATGCCCTTCATGAAAGCCGTGGCCCCCCTTTCCCGAAAGATTGTTGACGATGGTATAGCCCGTCACCCCCGCTCGATCGAGCAAGTCTGTCGCAAATTGCTGGTGCTCCCCCTCAAGGATGATTTCGAGTTTTTTAAGTGGATTTCTATTCAGGTTCTTCATGCATTAACCTCCTGCTCCGTTTCGTTCCTGTTGGTGGCGCGCAGGTCAAACTGCAGCCATGTACCTTCTTGAAAAAGATGAAAAAGGTGAGTTTCTGGATCGATGATGGCCATACGGACCCATCCCTTGTAGACCAGATTCCGAACCTTGACAACACCTTCGATGGCCCTTTTGGCTCGGGTAAGCGGCGCTTCTATGATGGTCAAAAGGCGCATCGGTTCATGGTACGGAAGCCCCTCCTTGAGCACCGTCTGAGCAGGCAAGCCTGTGCGCAAATCGCTCAAGTTTCCTGTCATGACCCCAAAGCGCCCGGCTACGTTGTGATAAACCTTGCTTCCACTTCCGTAATGCACATTGTCGACGGTAGAAAAATAATGTTCCATGTTGATCCACTGACCCACCACCAAAGGCCCAGTCAAAATGTTTTCCAGAAGCCTTCCCTTCAGGTCGCAGCGATAATCGTAGGAATGTAAAAAGACGCGTCCATCCAAATTCATAGGCTCCGTCAAGCTCCTACGGCCAATGAGAAAAGCAGCATTGCGTGACAACCCCCATTCCGGCCGCACCTGAGACCAATCCATGGCATTTCGCTGTGCATGTCGATACGCTTTTGCCGGGAGTTCAACACGCTCCGAACCACCAAGGGTTCTTACCCGTTCTGCCGCACATAGCCTGGATGCCGCGCGTAAGCCAATGTTGAGACGCTCCAAGTGAACCAGATGGCTCGAGGGCAGGAGGTCCAGGTCATAAAGCAGCAATTCATCGGTGGTCGTATTGTGAAAGGCAGGAATGAACCATGCATCGTCTTGAATTTCAATGCCCTGTATGCGCAACCGCTCTCGCACGGCAGGTTTGTTGGCCATCTGACTCAACACGCGTGCATTGATGGTGCCATGGTTTCCGCCACAAGCCCCGCAATCCAAAGCAGATTCATAAGGGTTATTCTCGGAGGTGCTGCCATGCCCTGCGACCAGGATGAAGCGCGAAAAGTTTCGGGTCAAACCGATTGAACCTAGGGCCTGACTGACAAAATGGACTTGTTCATCGAGGGTGAACCCGATTCTTCCCAGGCGTTCAAGCTGGATCTGGGTATAGCCACGGTTGATGCGATAAACATTTTGCAAGCGAGCCACCAAGCTTTTTTCTGCGCTGTCCCCCAGCTGAAAGGACGAGGCAAACCTGGTCACAGACCCCGCCCAATTTCCCAATGCCGCATCCCTGAGTTCACCGATCATATCGTCGGTAATGGCTTCGCGCTGAATTCCAAACTCACGCCCAATCGCCTTGACGATCATGGCACGCTGCAAGGATCGGATGATGGATTCGGCTTGATCGCGGCTCAATTTATCCAGCAGCAGACGACTTTCCTGCTTTTCTGGACGGAGTCGCTGCCGCCAACGGTTATAAGCAAGCGGCGCAAGACTCTTTCCAAACATATCCACGCCAAACAAAAGTCCAATGGCCTCGACTGTGATGAAGGGCGACAAAACGGAGGCTTTCAACTCATGAAAAACTTGCTCGAGCACCGACAAGAAAGCTTGATCGTCCGGCCCGCGCACGATGTCGAGTTCGAGAACCAAGTTTTTCGGACTGACCACAACAGGACACAACTGGGTTTCGCTGCCCTTGTCAAGGCCGATAAAACCAACAGGAATGCCAAAAAAACCGGCGATACCAAACGTCTGATAATCGCCAACTTTTTCAAGATGACGGCGGATCCTTTCGGATCGAACATCGATGCAAAACAACATCTGTGCAAAGGGCCGCCTGGTGCGCTGCGCCCCATCTTCCAGACTCAACCCTGCCTTCAAACCATGCATATAGTTTGATTCCAGCGCATTCAACCACATCTGACCTTCTTCGACTTCGAAGGCTGTCAACAAGGCCAGCAACTGGTCCAACTGCGCTGGATCCAAATCCAGCAGCTGTTGTCGGGTACCCAACAAATTCCCGATTTCCATCAACCGGTTGGCAGCAAGCCGCACTTCATGCTCGCGTTTGAGGGTCAGATACTTCGGAAGAAAGCGGTTGATGCGTTGCGCGCTGTTTCGGGAAAGCACATCTTCAACTTCTGCAGCAAGCTCCGGAACAACCTGGCCCCGGTAGAATGCATGGCGTAAAAAGTACTCTCCTGGCTGTTCCTCTGCGAGTTTCTCGATCCCGCGCAAGCTGGCAGGGGTACCTTTGCGTTGCGCATGTTCATTCAGAAGTGCAAGGCCAAGTACCAACCGAATGGCCAGGTAATCCACCAAATCTGCAGGATAGCTGCGCCCCCAATGATAATCCTTGGCACTTGAACGCCAGCGTATGAAACCAGCCCATCCATGCAACTGGGTCAACTCACGGGTAAAATAGTCCATCCAATCATCTTCAGGAATACCCCATTCCTGCATGACATGGCTGATGACGCCTTCAGGCGTTTCATCGACGCTCAGTATCTTCTTGAGCTGAAGACCACGAATAAAAAGCCGCAAATTGCTGCTTGCCAAGGTACTCCATGCACGGAACAGTCCCTTTTCTCGACCCGGCATCTGCCATACGGACTGGCCCTCATCAAAAAAATCCAGACAACTTTTGATCAAAAGTTCATTCAGTTCATTGCCAATGTGCGTGCCATAGAGTTCATCCACAAGGGCATACACCGACTTCTTCGCATGAATCTCCGCTTTGATGCTCCCCTTCAATGTTTCCAGATTCACTTCCTGAGGAGAAAGTGGCTGGTCCATCCAGGCTGCACGCAATTCTGCCCCGCTCACACCGGTAGCATCAACAGAGATCGGCACCTTGGTGGCCAGCGCCAGCAACATGCTGTGACCATCCACACCCGGAATACGCGGCTGACCACCAAGAAATTGGGCAACCTGTTCCGAGAACCGTTCTTGGTCAATCTTCCCCTCACCAAGATACTGTTGGTACATGGCGCGCGGCAGATAACCACGACCATGAAAAAGACGCCGTCCTTCCTTGATCGCTTCATGGAAGGGAAGATGCTCCAGTCCGTAGAGAGGATTATGGTGGATGAACGTTCGCATGGGCCAAAAGAAAGGGATGGCTTCCCCCGCCACATGGACCATGGCACGAATTTTCAGCTTCTTTCCGAGGGTATGATTCACAGGACACCTCCTTTCAGATAAAAGCTCGCCGCCATGCTACCCACCAAAAAACAGGCGAAAACAAGCGTGTGTCCGTGACGCACGTCTTGAACTGGACGGGGTTCACGATGGCCTGAGAGAAACCCCTGGATCAGGATCATCGCAGCCCAGCCCCAAAGCAACCAGATGGCAAGGCCGATGAGTGTGACACTCGGCCTCTGCAATATCCCCAGCATGGCGAAAAAACCCGGTGAAGGCGGAGTGGCGACTGCAGCCAAAACCATCATCACCAGCATACCCAACAGCCTCGGCAGGTAGCGCGGCAACGCGCCATACAACCCGGCATAAGCAGCGCCCAAGCGCTTTTCAAAAGCTCCGGCAAGCAGCATGAGCCCCGCCGAGGACAGACTGAACCAGAACGCCAGAGCGGGCCTCATTGAATCATCGGCACCCCATACCAACGATAGGCTGGATGAGGCCAACAACCCGGCCCAGAGTCCAAGCTCTCTGA
>JAJYQG010000054.1 GCA_021794775.1 Pseudomonadota bacterium | reverse complement strand
GGTCGGATTGAGGATTCTGAAAATGTGTCCGGAGGCGGCCGGCGTCCAGTCTGGGTTTACCGTGATGGACGAATCGGATACGCAATCCTTGTGGCGACGCCTGTTCGTGGCAGGCAAGGACCAGACGCCTGACCCGAGGCGGCATCAGTTGCCCTACAAAAGCGAGGACGCGAAGAAGATTTGCGGGATGATGTTTGCGCTCAAAGAGGCTGGTGTTCGGCATTCAACCGACAAGATTTCGGATTTGGCGGTAGACCTGGATACCCCGGCTTTTGCCTACAAGATGCTTGACATTTACGAGGCCGAACGCTGCCGATTGAATCTGGTTGATTTTTCCGACCTGATCTCGGGCTCGCTTGCCGCGCTTCAATCCGATGGCGGGCATGACTGGTCAATGAGAACAGTGCGCTGGAAACAGAGGTTCACACATCTTCTAGTGGACGAGTTCCAGGACACGTCCGCGCTCCAGTTTAAATGGATTGGTCAGATGATGAGCGACAGGTTTTCAGATGCACGGAAGCATAGTAATAACATTTTTTGTGTGGGAGACGATTGTCAGTCCATCTACTCGTTTCGCGGCGCGGTGGTCGAGAACGTCGGAAGATTCGTGAGAGAGTTCGACGCAACTGAAGTCCTGCTGGAGCAGAACTATCGTTGCGGGACCGACATTTTGAATGCGGCCAACAAGTTGATCGCCAACAACCGATCTGGCGACAGAAAGCGCCTGTGGGCGGACAGTGATTCCGGGCAGATTGAGTTCAAGTCTTACGACCGTGACAACGAAGAGGCTTGGGGGATTGCCCGCCAGGTCAAAAGCCGTGGCAATCTTGAGCGCACGGCGGTTCTGGTGCGCACGCGCGCGGCCATGCTTCCGGTTACCAAGGCGCTTCGCGAAAACAACATTCTGTATCACGTTGTAGGTGCCCAGGACTTTTTCGACCGCAAGGAAATTCGCGATGCCATGTCGCTGGTTCGCCTGTCGGTCAACCAGATGGACACGCTATCGTTTGCGCGTGCTGCGGCTATTTTCAACGGCGTCGGGAAGACGGTCATTGACCGGATCGTAACTGAAGCCAAAGATCGCTGTATCTCCCCATTGTCGGTCTGCGCCTCGCATAAAAACGAGAAGGTGCGCGCCATCGCGACGACGATCGACATCCTGACGGCATCCTCGCCGGCGCTGAATAGCGTGACGAGGCTGGCGCAATGGTCCGGCCTCGAGGCGTCATGCCTTGAAGACGAGGATGAGTCGAGAATAAAAAACCTGCGTGATTTCTACGCGATGGCGGGCGGGTTTAGCACGCTCGGGCATTTTCTCGAGGAAATCACCTTGTTTGCCGAAAAGCGCGGCAAGACGGACGGCGTGACGATTTCGACCATTCACGGGGCAAAAGGGCTGGAGTGGGATATGGTTTATCTCCCCGCGCTGACTCAGGGGCATATCCCGGCAATCCGTGAGCGCGAAGACCAGGAAAAAGCGTTTGAAGAGATGGAAGAAGAGCGACGCTTGATGTATGTCGCCATCACCAGAGCCAAGCACGGGCTGTATGCGTCATTTTCCAAGACGCGCATGGTTCACGGCGAGATCATGGCGGCTTCACGCAGCATCTTTGTCAAGGAGTCAGGCTTGCACTTGTACGACAAAGACGCTCAGAGAAAAGCGTCAAACGGGCGCGACAACTACGAAAACTCGGGGGCGGATTATTCGCGAAGCGGCTCCCCGGCCAGGATGCGCGGGTAACTTGACGGTTGTTTGGTATTGTAGTATAATGTAGTTCGTAACCACGGAGGGCGTTTCATGACCAAATCCAGCAATGTTTCGTCGCTTCCCAATGGGATCATCATTTCCGTTGACTGTTCGCTTGAGAATCAGTACAAAACACCGATCCTTTCGCGCATTTCGGAGCGATTGTCCGATTTGTTCTGGGGCCGTCAAAAACAAAAAACCTACGCATCCGCATCCGACGATTACATCCATCTTTTCCCGGACGGGGCATTCGATCGGCTCCCGTTTCGGACGCGGGTGAAGAATTTTATCAAAAACCGGAACCGTCTGCCCCTCCGTCTGCGGATAAGCGATTTCGCCACCGGACTGGAAACCCACGTTTCCTACTGCGCTTGTGCCCGCGTTCTTTCCGGTAGCGCCATGCGCCGCAAGAAGAAAGAGTCCGTCCCCGCTGTTGACGGCGCAACCGAGGAATGATCCGGGCCGAAGATTTGCTGGTAAAGCGTCTGGCGCAAGCGGTTTCCGGTTATCTGCGTGGTGATGTGGGCGACTTCGAAAAAAGCCAAGAAGCGCTGCTGATCGCCCGCGCGATGACAGAGCGCCAGTCGATTTCGGAGCTCAGAAAGTCCTTTCAACTTGGGTTTGTTCTGTTCGGTGCAACCAGAACGTCCGATTGGCCGGGGTGGGTGTTTCGCCCAACACCGTCATTCTTTCCGCGCCGCATTCTCGAGAAAATCCGCAGCGATCTGGCCAAGGAAGTATTGCAGATCAACCGCAAGGCAGCCCGCAACGACCTCGCCAGCGAGGCATTGCATGCCAGCGAGGCGCCACATGCCAGAGAGTCACTGCGATTCAACAGAAGGGAGGCTGCATGACCAAGCCAGATTCATTGATTCAGGTCGGCTAGATCGGA
>JAJYQG010000121.1 GCA_021794775.1 Pseudomonadota bacterium | reverse complement strand
TCTGCCTTCGATGCGGGGGTGCGCTTTGCCGGCGTCATCCTCAATCGGCTCGGTGGCTACCGCCATGAGTCCAAATTGCGTGCCGTCATCGAGCATTACACCGATCTTCCGGTGTTGGGCGCGGTGCAGCATGAACCCGATTTATTTGTCGAGGAGCGGCATCTTGGGCTGATCCCGAGCCATGAATGGCAAAATCTTGAGCGCACCCTCACGCAGCTGGGCGCAAGGATTGCGGATCAGGTCGATATGGCCCAGCTTGAACGGCAGACGCAGCGACCGGCCGTCACCACGGCCTGCCCCGAGCTCCGTGTGGGCCAGGGGGAGCCCGTTGGGCGCATCGGCGTCATCCGTGACCGAGCCTTTGGTTTCTACTATGCGGATGATCTGGAAGGGTTGGAACGGGCCGGAGCGACGTTGGTGGAACTCGATGCCCTGGAGGATCAGGCTTTGCCCGAGCATCTGGATGGGCTCTACATCGGTGGGGGTTTTCCGGAATGCCACGCCCCCCAGCTGGAGGCCAATCGACCCTTCCGCCAGGCACTCAAGGCTGCCATCGAGGGCGGACTGCCGACTTACGCCGAATGCGGCGGTTTGATGTACCTGAGCGAAAGCCTGACGACGCTGGATGGAAAAACCCATGCGATGGTCGGGGTGATTCCCGGCCAGGTGACCATGGAGGCTCGCCCAGTGGGGCGCGGTTATGTTCATTTGAGCGAGAAAGCCGGGCATCCGTGGCCCCGTCGTGAGGCTCCGGTTGGGCCGGTGTTGGCCCATGAGTTTCATTACTCGCGCTTGACCGGGTTGCCCGAAGGGTCGTCGTTTGCCTTCGAGGTCAAGCGCGGTTTTGGCATCGATGGCCAGCACGATGGACTTTGCCTCTACAATATGCTGGCCTCCTATACCCATTTGCGCTCGATGGGGGCCTGTTATTGGACGGAGCGCTTTGTGGCGTTCATACGGGCGCATCGTGCGGGGGTGAGGAGAGAGTGAACATGGAACATCCATTTGCCAAATATATCCAGATTCTGGGCAAAGGGCGCCGCGGTGCGCGCGATCTGAGCGAAGCCGAAGCTGAAGAAGCCATGGCCATGCTGCTTTCCGGAGCGGCATTGCCCGAACAGAAGGGAGCTTTTTTGTCGTTGCTGCGTCTCAAGGAAGAAAGTGCGGCGGAAGTGGCCGGGATGGTGCGGGCTGTGCGCCGCAGCCATGCCCCCTGGCCGGGTGGAAAGGTGGATATCGATTGGGCCAGCTACGCCGGCAAGCGGCGCCAGTTGCCGTGGTATGTGTTGTCCGCCTGGTTGTTGGCGCAACAGGGGCTGCGTGTGCTCATGCACGGGCTGAGCGGGGGCGATGGAAGCCGCCGCTTTGTGCCCGATGCCTTGCGCGCACTGGGCATCCCGCAGGCCGGTTCGCCCGCTGAGGCGGCCGCCCAGTTGGAACAGTGTGGCTTTGCCTTTCTGCCGATCGAAATCTTCAATCCGGGCATGCAAACCTTGCTTGGCCTGAGACATGTGCTCGGTTTGCGTTCCCCCATGCATACCGTGGTGCGCATGGCCAACCCCGCGGACGCTGCCGTGTCCATGATGGGCATTTTCCATCCGGGTTACGATGAGACGCACCAGCAGGCTGGGGTCCTGTTGGGATGGCGTGGCCTGGCGGTGTTCAAGGGGGAGGGCGGCGAGGCCGAAATCAATCCGGATGGTGGGACGATGGTGCGTTTCGTTCGAGATGGGGTTGCCCACGAGGTAACCTGGCCGGCACGCTTCGAACGCCGCCATTTGCGCGATGAGACGATGGATTGCCAACGTTTGCGCGCCGTATGGTGTGGCGAAGTGGTGGATGAGTACGCCGTGGCGGCGATCTGTGACACGGCAGCGGTGGCGCTGATGGCGCTGGGGCGGGCTGCCAGTCAGGAGGCTGCCGAAGCGCAGGTCAGGGATTGGTGGGCGCAACGGGAGCGTCGTGCGCCGGGGGCGCCAATCTTGGCGGCGCTGCCCAGCGCGGGTTCGGTGATGCTGGTCGGGGCTGGGCCCGGCGACCCCGACCTGTTGACGTTGAAGGCCTGGCGTGCCTTGCGTCAAGCGGAGACCGTGGTGTACGACAATCTGGTGTCGCAGGCGGTGCTCAACCTGATTCCGGACACGGTGCGGCGCATTTACGTTGGCAAGCAGCGGGGTCATCACAGCGTGCCGCAGGAAGGCATCAACGACCTTTTGGTGCGTTTGGCCCGGAGCGGCCAGCGCGTGGTGCGCCTGAAAGGCGGCGATCCATTCATCTTTGGCCGTGGCGGGGAGGAAATCGAAACCCTGGCATCCCAGGGCATTCCCTTCGAGGTGGTGCCTGGTATCACGGCGGCTTCGGGCATTGCCGCCTACGCCGGAATCCCTCTGACACACCGCGATTACGCCCAGTCCTGTGTCTTTGTCACAGGGCATTTGCAGGATGGCACCATGAATCTGGATTGGGCACATTTGGCGCGTCCACAGCAGACCCTGGTGGTTTACATGGGCTTGCAGGGGCTGGGGACCTTATGCCAGGAACTCCGTCGCCATGGGCTGGGAGCGACAACGCCAGCGGCCATCGTGCAACAGGGAACGACCCAGCGCCAACGGGTGGTGGTTGGCGATCTGTCATCCCTGCC
>JAJYQG010000001.1 GCA_021794775.1 Pseudomonadota bacterium | reverse complement strand
TCTGAGACGGTATGGGTGCATGAAATGGCCCGGTTTCAGATTGGAGACAGTCTGAAGCCGGGAGACAAGCGCATAGTCAGCATTCAGAACCATTGGGACAATCTGCCTGAAGGCCCCATAAAACAAGGATTTTACGAGAAATATGGGAGTGCTTTTTCTATTGTTTCAAGCAAGCCCCTTCCAAGCCCCTCGGATGCCCCTTCCAAGCCCCTTCCAAGCCCCTCAGATGCCCCCACGAAGCCAATAGCAATAGCAATAGCAGTAACAACAAAGACCTTAGCAATATCTCCTAAAGTCGATATTGCTTGTCCGAACGCAAGCGTCTCGGACCCGGAAAGCGACGTTCAGCAATCCGAAAGCATCAAGAAATTCCCCGGCTGCCCCCATCAGGAAATTATTGCACTCTGGCAGAAGCACCTGCCCCGCCTCACCCAGCCGAGGGTTTGGGAAGGGAACCGCCGCGAAATACTCAAGGCCCGGTGGGCGCAAGCCTCGAAACCATCCGCCTTCAACGAAACCGGCTATTCGACCCTGCAAGACGGCCTGGCGTGGTGGGGCAGTTTCTTCGCCTACATCGCCGAAACCCGGCTGGCAGACGGCTTTGACACCGATGGGCGCATCTGGCGGCCCGACCTCGAATGGGTCATCAGGCCAGCGAATTTCCAAAAAATCATCGACGGGAAATATCAAAAATGAAATTCAACCGACCTCGCGAACAGCCGGAAACGGCGATATCCACGCCGAACCACAACTGCGCTGCCTACGGCTGTCCGTTGCCCGGCAGTCTCAGCGAAGGCATACAAGGCGGCGGCAACTGGTATTGCCGCAATCACTTCGGGTCGTTCGGTGCGGCCCACGACGAAATCACCGTGAGGATCAAAAAGCACCGGTGGATTCTGGACATCGCCTGTTACCTGTCCGCCGACATGCAAAACGGTGACGGGTTTGAACGCATTCGGGACGGGATCGAAGAACGGTTTGCAGAGGCCGGGCTGGACCTGGCGATGGATCGTGAGAAAACGGTTGGCGTATGGATTCAGAAAATTTTCGGAAAATTCGACAGCCTGGTTTCGGGTTCACCTCAAGGCGCAGGGCGAGTCGTTGCCAGAGCGCCAGCGGAAACTCAAAAACCCGCCGGGTTTGCCAGGATTGACTCGCTAATTCCGGCCGTGGATTCGGAAAAACCGCAAACCTGGACAATGATCGGTGAGCCGAATGCCTTTTAAACGAGTTTTGAGGGCTTTGGTGGCGCTATCTGGAGCCGGATGCTATCACGGCCTATCCAGAGAGGAAAAACGCCTCAAAACGGATTACAGGCGTTTTTGGACACGGGCGGCCAGCACCGGATCAGCGGTGACAAATTGCCGGTTGCCAGACATTGAGACTGCCAGCACATCCAGGAAAACACCAGGCAACTGCGCCGGAAAGGGAAATGGTCAAGATACAAACCCGGAATCGGAGGGTGACCCGATGATGAAAGTACCGATTAAAACGATTTTGAGGCACATTCCTGCGTTTATCTTCAGGCTTTGGCTATGGTGGCCTATTCGTGGTGTGAAAATGGCTCAAATCGCCTTAAAACTGGCGATAAAGGCATTTCGCACGCTGGCGGAGCGTAGACGGATAGCAGCCACTAACATGATCAGGCCAGAAAACCCAAACCAACCGATCAGGACAACTGCGCCGGAAAGGAAAGAAGTCCCAATCAAACCAACACATTGCGAGGAACAACCATGAAACCGCCCTTCACCACCAACATCGAACCCATGAACCAAAACCTGTTCTACTTCCCCGTACACATCGAATGCCGCTACACCAACGTCTCCATCGACCCCCTCCTGGTCGAACAACTCGTCACCATCACCGGCTCGTTTACCAACGCCCGCGCCTGGATCTCCCAAGTCGCCAACCAAATCTCCGCCCTCCGATCCACCAACAAAAACCAAACAAAATTCTCCAACGCCGGTCTCTCCAGACTCGTCTGCCGCGAAGCCTGGCGCATGATCATCGCCCCAGACGAAAACCATCTCCGCGATATCCACGCCCTCGGCGGTTCACACCCACTGGACCCTTCGACCCAACAGGTTCGCTGTGAACGCAAGGCTCGGGCTGAAGAATCACCGGTCGAAGAAAACGCAACCTGACAGGCGAGAAAAATCATGATCACTCAAACAAATCGACAGACAACGCACACGGTTCCTGGCGAAATTCGACCGCTTCGGCCAAAAAAACGGCTACATGGGACCCGAAAAAACCATCCTCCTCAAAGACATTCGCATCCTGGAAACCGGCACCCTTGCAACCGACCATCTCTGGTTTACCTGCGGCAAAACATTCGACCGGTTGCGCCTGAACGCAGGAGACCAGATCGCCTTCAATGCCCGCGTCGGACAGTACGAAAAAGGCTACAAGGGGCGCACTGGTCAAAAACGGATTATCATCTCGAACGACCGACCAAGGCCGAAAAAATATCGGAAGCCGAATAATTGCGCCCCCCTTCAAACAGTGAGATTCCAGACATGAACAAGACCGAACTGATCGATCACATCGCAAAAAAAGCCGAGATCACCAAGGCTGACGCCGGACGGGCATTGAAGGCCACCCTCGATACCATCGTCGAAGCACTGACCGAAGGTGAAGATGTTGCCCTGCCTGGCTTCGGATCAT
>JAJYQG010000217.1 GCA_021794775.1 Pseudomonadota bacterium | reverse complement strand
GGACATTGGTATTTCAACCTCAAGGAAGCACAGGCCCAGATCCGTTGCGTCATGTTCCGTTTCCGCCAAGGGGGAAGCAACGTTCGGCCAGCCAACGGACTGGCGGTACGGCTGCGTGGCAGCCTGACCTGGTATGCGCCCAACGGCACCTGCCAGATCCTGGTGGAACAACTGCGCCCCGCTGGGCAGGGTGCCTTGTTCGAAGCCTTCAACCGCCTGAAACAACGCTATGCCGAAGCCGGCTATTTTTCAGAAGCACGCAAGCGCGTGCCACCTCCCTATCCGGCCACCGTCGGCGTCCTGACCTCCCCGACAGGGGCTGCCTGGCGCGACATCGTCACCACCCTGAAGCGGCGTGCGCCCCATGTGGCGCTGCTGCTTTACCCCATTCCGGTCCAAGGAGAAGGAGCGGCGGCAGAAATTGCCCAGCGACTGGCCCAGGCGGGAGCCCGACGCGAAGTCGACGTCCTGTTGTTATGTCGCGGCGGTGGCAGCATGGAGGACCTATGGGCCTTCAACGAACCTCCCGTGGTGGAGGCCATGCTGGCGTGTCCCTTGCCGATCATCGCGGGCATCGGCCATGAAACCGATGTGACGCTGGCCGACTTCGTCGCCGACCGGCGCGCTGCCACCCCGACAGCTGCCGCCGAACTGGTTCACCCGGAACGCCAGGTGCTGTTGCAACAGCTGTCCCAGATCGAAAAGCGCTTCGGCCATCACGTCCAGCATCGCCTGGAACGCGCTTTGCTGCACCTGGAAACCCAGCGCATGCGCTGGGAGCGCAGCCGCCAACAGCATTGGCAAGCGCTGGGCGATCGGCTGCAACAGCTGGCGCAGCGTCTGATCCATCCCGCGCAACGCCTGGCCACCCAGCAACAGCACCTCAATGGTCTGCATCTGCGCTGGCTGCCCCTCGGTCAACGCCGACTCGACGTTGCCCAACGTCAGTTGTCCTTGCTTGCGCTGCGCTGGGACCAGGCCAGCCGTGCCTATTGGACAGGACAACACCAGCAGCTGACGCAGCGCGCCCAAACCTTGCAACACCTCAACCCTCATGCCGTACTGGGGCGGGGCTATGCCCTGGTGCAAAACCACGAAGGGCAAGTCATCGACCGCGTGGCCCTGTTGATGCCCCACGAGAAGGTGCGCATCACCCTCGGCGATGGCTCACGGACTGCCCGCATCGAACCCTGATGCATCGGCCCCGGCACAAAAGTCCTCGACGTCACGCCACGCCGAGTCGCGCCAATCGTCCCGATCCGGGTCCAGCATCACCAGCCTGGGCCAGCCGCGCAGCCAGGTGAGCTGGCGTCGCGCCAGCTGGCGTGTCGCCGCCGTCCCCTGATCGCGCAAGGCATTGGCATCGATCAAGCCATCCAGGTACTGCCAAACCTGGCGGTACCCCACCGCGCGCATCGACGGCAATTCGCCGCGCAAGCGCGGATAGGTGCGGCGCAACGTGAGCACCTCCTCCACCAAGCCATCGGCCAGCATCTGCGCAAAACGGGCGGCAATCCGTTCGTGCAGGGCAGCGCGTGAACCCGGCATCAACCCCAGCGTCAAGGTTCTGGCCTGCGCCATTCTGACCTTTCCCTCACGGTGCCACGCAGACAGAGGGCGACCGGTCAAATGCCAGACCTCCAGGGCACGCTGGATACGCTGTCGGTCAAGGGGGGCGAGCCGCGCCGCAGTGTCGGGATCCACCTGCACCAAGCGGGCATGCAGGGCAGGCCAACCGTCCCGCTCGGCGGCGGCTTCGAGACGTTGCCTGAGCTCGGCATCGGCCTGGGGCAAAGACGACAAGCCTTCCTCCAGGGCACGAAAATACAGAGGCGTGCCCCCCACCAACAAGGGGATTTTTCCCCGGGCGCGAATACCTTGCATCACGGCTTCGGCATCGGCGACAAAACGCGCCGCCGAATAGGGATCATCCGGATCGACCCAATCCATCAGATGGTGCGGAAAGCGCTGCCGCGTCGCCCAATCCGGTTTGGCCGCCCCGATGTCCAGCCCACGGTAGACGCTGGCCGAATCCACATTGATCAGCTCGACGGGAAAATGCTGCGCCAGATGGCACGCCAAAGCGGTCTTGCCACTGGCCGTGGGGCCCATCAAAAAGATTCTTGAAGGGGCGTCAGCGTCCACGCAAAAACCATTGATCCAGTTCACCGCGGCTAACCTGACGCCAAGTCGGGCGTCCGTGGTTGCACTGATCGGTGCGTTCACAGGCCTCCATGTCGCGCAGCAGGGCATTCATCGCCTCCAGCGTCAGCGCATCGTGCGCATGGATGGCGCTGCGACAGGCCCTTGCTGCGAGCCATTCGTTGCGTTGCGCTTCGAGCAGGCCGGATTGTCCGGTTTCCTCCATATCCTGCAAAACCTGACGCACCAACGCCTCCGCCTGGACGCCCTGGAGCCAGCCGGGCCAACTGCATAAAGCCAAGGTTGACGGGCCACGCTGCACCAGCTCCAGGCCCAAGGCGACGATCTGCTTGCCGTGGCGCTCCCATGCCGCCTGTTCCCGCGCCGAAAGGGTCATCAGGGGCGGATCCAGCAACGCCTGACGCGCCGCAACGCCGGCCATGTCCCGTTTCATGCGTTCGTAGAGCACGCGCTCATGGGCCGCATGCATATCCACCACCACCAATCCCGCCGCATTCTGCGCCAGAATGTAAA
>JAJYQG010000187.1 GCA_021794775.1 Pseudomonadota bacterium | reverse complement strand
GGGGAACGTTTGGGTGTTGGACAATGTTCGGCCATCGAAAAACAGTTGAACAAGGTGGCGGGTTTGATGGAGGCGGCCCAGATTCCGGCGGGAAGCCCGTGGGCTGCGCGCCTGTTTTCCTGAGCTATGCACCATGGATCGGGCGATGCGGCTTCAGGAGTTGAGACGGCAACTGGCGCGGTATAACCGTGAATACTATGATCAGGGTGCGCCGACGATTCCGGATGTGGCGTACGACGGGCTCTTTCGTGAACTGGAGCAGCTTGAGGCTGAGCTGCAAAACTTTGACGACCAGTCGCCAACGCAGCGGGTAGGCTCGTTGGAGGTGGCAGAGCGCCGATCTGTGCGACTCGTGTCGCACCGTCAGCCGTTGCTGAGTCTTTCCAATGGCTATGACGAAACCGATGTCATCGATTTTGATCGACGTGTGCGTCAGGCTCTTGCACCAGAGACGCCCTCTTACTGTTGTGAACTCAAGTTTGATGGACTTGCCGTTAATCTGCTCTACCATCGTGGGCGTTGGGTGCAAGGGGCTACCCGTGGCGATGGCGAGACGGGGGAAGATGTAACCGCCAATCTGCAGACGGTGGTGGACATCCCGCGCAACTTGACCACGGAATTCTGCCCCGAGTGGCTGGAGGTGCGGGGCGAAGTGCTGATGTACAAGGATGATTTTGCCCATCTGAACGAAAGAATGCGTCGTTTGGGTGAAAAGACCTTTGTCAATCCCCGCAATGCTGCCGCAGGGGCCTTGCGGCAACTTGATCCGGCCGAAACGGCCCGTCGGCCATTGCGTTTTCTTGCTTACGGAGTGGGGGCGGTGGAGGGAGGGGCGAACTTGCCAAAAACCCAGAGTGGCTGGCTGGGGTGGTTGGCGGAGCAAGGGTTCCCCGTCAGCCCAGCTTGGGGGACCGCAACGAGGGTTGAGGGTCTTTTGCATTATTTCGAAACACGGCGGGAACAAAGAGCGCTCTTGCCTTTTGAGGTGGATGGTGTGGTTTACAAGGTTGACGATGTCGCTCAGCAGTTGCAAATTGGCTTCGTCACGCGAGCGCCCCGTTTTGCCCTGGCCCATAAATTTCCAGCCGAAGAAGCCTTGACAGTCTTGCGTGCCATCGAGATCCAGGTGGGGCGCACAGGCGTGTTGACACCGGTTGCTTTGCTGGAACCGGTCTTTGTCGGAGGGGTGACGGTGTCCCGGGCCACGTTGCACAACGAGGGGGAGATTCATCGCAAAGATCTCCGTGAAGGAGATACGGTATGGGTGCGCCGCGCCGGGGATGTGATTCCTGAAGTGGTGGCGGTGGTGCGAGAACGTCGCCCCGAGGGCGCATCCCCGTTTCTCCTGCCAAGCTTCTGCCCCGTTTGCCATGGTTCTGTGGAACGTGAAGAAGGCGAAGCGATCAGCCGCTGTACCGCCGGGGTACGTTGCCGAGCACAGAGGCAGCAGGCCTTGCTGCACTTTGCCGGACGAAAAGCGATGAACATCGAAGGCATCGGGGACAAGCTGGTGGAAAGTTTGCTGGATAAGGATCTGGTGCATGAACCCGCTGATCTCTACCGCCTGTCCGTCGAGCAATGGGCCACGTTGCCACGCATGGCACAAAAATCGGCAAGCAATCTTGTTCAGGCTTTGGAACGCAGCAAGCACACCACATTGGGACGATTTCTTTTCGCACTGGGCATAAGGCAAGTTGGCGAACGGACCGCTCAGGATCTGGCGGGCCACTTTGCTTCTGTCGAAGCTTTGACGGCGGCATCGGAGGACCAGTTGTTGCAGGTTCCGGAGGTGGGGCCTGTGGTGGCCCGTGCGCTCCGGACTTATTTTGCCGAAGAGGCCAATCGCCGCATGATCGATCATTTGCTGGCCGTGGGGATCACCTGGCCCCCGATCCAGCAGCCTCTGGTGCAGGCTGGGACGCTGGCGGGAAAAACCTTTGTGCTGACCGGGACATTGCAGCGCTTTGGACGGGATGAGGCGCGCTCCTGGATCGAACGTGTGGGTGGTCGGGTTACCGGGAGCGTGTCGGGGACGACCGATTATCTGGTGGTGGGAGATAAACCCGGAGGCAAAGTGGAAGAGGCGAACCGTTTGGGCGTTACCGTGCTCAACGAAGTCGCATGGTGGAATTTGATAACGAAAGAGGTGAGTGATGGTCAAGAAAGTTCGTAAGGCTGTGTTTCCCGTTGCCGGCATGGGCAGCAGATTTCTTCCGGCAACCAAAGCAAGCCCCAAGGAAATGCTGCCGATTGTTGATAAGCCCTTGATTCAGTATGCGGTGGAAGAGGCTGTGGCAGCGGGCATCACAGAAATGATTTTTGTGACGGGGCGAGGTAAGCGAGCGATCGAAGATCATTTCGACAAGGCCTACGAGTTGGAAACAGAACTTGAACAGCGAGGAAAGACGCGAACCCTGGCGGTTATCCGTAATTTGTTGCCTCCCGGGGTCAGCTGCGCTTACATCCGCCAGCCAGAAGCTTTGGGTCTGGGGCACGCCATTCTCTGCGCTGCTCCCCTGGTGGGCGACGAACCTTTTGCGGTGATTCTGGCGGATGATCTGGTGGATGCCAAGGTTCCCGTTTTGAGCCAGATGGTGGCGTGGTATGAAAAAGATGGAGCTTCCATTTTGGGGGTGCAGCAAGTGCCTCGTTCCCAGACGGGCCAGTACGGCATTGT
>JAJYQG010000061.1 GCA_021794775.1 Pseudomonadota bacterium | reverse complement strand
GGGCCATGACGAACATGGATGTGGTGGTGTCCATCGATGGCTCGGGGCTCCAGGAAAAACTGCGCGAACTGGTTCCTGCTGAAACGGGGGTCAAGGTCAGTGCGGCTGGCGAGTCCTTTGTGTTGACGGGAACCGTGAGCGATGCGGTGGTTCAGCGTCAGATCATCTTGATCGCCGAGCAATACGGCGGGAAAAAAGTGGTCAACTTGCTGGGGACCCGCAACATCTCTCAGGTCATGCTGGAAGTCAAGGTGGTGGAAATTCAGAAAACCCTCGACGACCGCATGGGGGCCAATACGGCCCTGGGACAAACAGGAGGTTCCCTGTTTGGTGGCGCGACATCTTTTACCAATGCTGCTCCGGCCTCGACCATTGCGAACACCGGAGCGTCATCCCTTATTTCCAATTTCAGCTTGCTCGGGGGCGTTGGTTACACGGGGGGGGTTACCAATCTGACCCTGCAGGGCGAGATCGACAAGGGCCGTGCCAAAGTTTTGGCTGAGCCCAATATTGTCGCCATCAGCGGACAGGAAGCTTCGTTTCTGGCGGGCGGGAAAATTTACATTCCGATTCCGCAAAGCACCGGTGGCGGGGTTTATACCACCCTCCAGGAAGAGGATTACGGGGTTGGACTCAATTTCATGCCGACTGTTCTGGATGGGGGCAAGATCAACCTTCGCGTTTCACCTGAAGTCTCGGAATTGCTGACCACAGGGACCACCTTTGGGACAGGGACCAGCGCTACGGTGGTTCCTACCATCACCACGCGGCGCGCATCCACCACGGTTCAATTGCACGATGGCGAGAGTTTGGCCATTGGTGGTCTGATTCAAAGCAACATTCTGGAGACCATCAAGGCTTTCCCTCTGCTGGGTGAATTGCCGGTTTTGGGGCCTCTGTTCCGAAGCTCCGAATTCCAGAACAACCGCACCGAGTTGGTGTTTGTGGTGACGCCCCATCTGGTGCAGCCGACGTCGGGTAAAATGGCGTTGCCCACCGACCATTTCGTGCCGCCCACGCGCACGGAAGTCCAATTGGAAGGCAAGATGGAAGGGAGTCAGAAATGATCCGACCGAACCTAATGCTATGGGCCATGCTTGCGCTGGCCCTGGGTGGATGTGCTGAGTATGAAGACGATGCGACGTTCGGTGAAGCGGTGAGAGGCAACATCGCAGTACAGGCCGTTACCCCTGTAGATCACCCCAAAGCCCCTCAGCCTGTGGCGCTTGATGGTGCAGCGGCCAAAGCGGGCATGGACAATTATGTCTATTCGTATATTCATCCTCAGGCTCAGACCAGCTCGGTGTCTTCGGCCCTGGGAGCTTCGTCGGCCCCGCCTGTGTCCGCTCCGGTAGCGGCAGGGCAAATAGGTTCTTACTGACGATCAATGGATGAATAAAACAGTCTCATGAAGATCACGGTCGTATCAAAAGATAATACCTTTCTGCACCGCATCAAGGTGGTCTTGCTGGGTGGACGTGGCAACGATCAGATCGAGTTGGTCAATCGCTCGAGTTCTCATCTTGATCTCGATATGCCCGACATCGCCAATGCCAATCTTCTGGTCCTGGACAGTACCGAAAGCGAACTGCCCGATTGGGGGGGGATCGAGAAATTCAGCCTGCAACATGCCCATTCCAGCACCGTGTTGATCGGCTCGGAAAGCATTGAACAGATTCTGGTTCAGGCCATGCGGGTAGGAGTGCGCGATGCTTTGCGCCTGTCGGAAGTGGAAGAAAGACTGGTTGAGGTGGTGGAGCGGGCTCGAACACGTCAAGCCGCTTTTGAAGGAGCTTTGCGTGGGGGCAAGGTGTTTTCTTTCATTCCCAGCAAGGGAGGGAGTGGGGCATCGTTTGTGTCCAGCAATTTGGCTTATGTTCTGGCCAAAGTGCATAAAAAGCGGGTTCTGATGATCGATCTGGATCTCGAATTTTCGGATGCATCGTTTTGCCTGACAGATGACGACAGCATCAAAAGCATCGCCGATCTCGTAGGGCGCCCCAGTTTGTCCGGCCCCGTGATCGAATCTGCCTGCATTCAGGTCGATCAGAGCTTCTGGTTGCTGAGGGCACCTCAAAATCCGGAACTTGCTGTTGGCATTACACCGGATCAGATCGACGATATTCTCTCAACAGCCGTGCGGCACTACGATTTTATCTGCATCGATCTGGCGCGCACGCTGGATCCCATTGCGTTGCGCGTGATGGATCGTTCTGATGTGGTATTCCCCGTTTTGCATGCGGTGTTGCCTTTTGTGCGGGGCATGCAGCGATTGCAGCGTACGTTCAAGGCCTTGCACTATCCCGAATCCAAAATCCAATTGGTGGCCAATCGCCTGGGCCATAAGGACGATTTGCCGATTGGCGATATTGAAGCAGCTTTGCAGGCCAAATTTGCGGTCCGTTTGCCCAATGATTATCCCAATGTCAGCACCTCGATCAACACCGGCAAGCCCCTGTTTGAGGTGGCGCCGCAGGGAGGGTTGAGTTTGGCGTTGGTTCAGTGGGGAGATCAGCTGGTGGGAATAAAATCAGAGGTGGCGGCTCCCGATTCAACAGGTAAGTTTTCACTGTTCGGTCGTTTATCGTCCTTGTTCAGTTAACCGTTGCACGGGCAACTTTGTTACCTTAGGGAGCAAGCGTTATGTCTTCGCTGAGAGATCTGTTGAGTTCTTCGGGT
>JAJYQG010000205.1 GCA_021794775.1 Pseudomonadota bacterium | reverse complement strand
ATGCCCGCTGGGGCGAACGGCCTTTGCTGTTGGTGGTGATGCGGGAAGGCGCGACATTGGTGAAGCAGGCATTGCGCACGCATCTGGAACAGTCGCTGTTGCGCTGGTGGGTGCCGGAACGCATCGAAACGGTCGATGCCTTGCCGTATACGTCGATTGGGAAGATTGACAAGAAGCGCTTGCGAGCCGAATATGCCCGCTGAAAAAACGAGAGGCCGGAACATGGTTCCAGCCTCTCGTGGATGGCCAGGGTTTCCCCCGGCCCGTGGTCAGGCCGCCTGAATGTTCGAGGCTTGCTTGCCTTTGGGACCTTGGGTGACGTCGAAGGAGACTTTTTGGCCTTCCTTCAGGGTCTTGAAACCACCCATTTGAATGGCCGAGAAATGGGCGAAAAGATCTTCGCTGCCATCATCGGGGGTGATAAAACCGTAGCCTTTGGAATCGTTGAACCACTTGACTGTGCCTGTTGCCATGTTTGCTTTCCTGTGAAAAAAAGGGCCTGTTAACCCGAAAAAGGTTTGAGTTACAAGGCCAGCAAACGGCAAAACCGGTGATGCAGACAACTTGAAACCAAACTCCAGAAGCACTTTTACGCTAGTGTTGCAAGCGCGTCAAGAGAAAAGTGACGGTTTTTGGGAAAAAAGGGTCTTTCGCGCCCGATCGGGGTAGGAGGCTTGCGAAAAATCTTGAAAAGTTTAGACTGAGACCATACGTTTGGTGGGTGCGGGTAGCAGGATCCCTGCTTGCCTGAAGTCCCGGTTCAGGGTGGGGAGTATGATGGGTTCAGAAAGAATGCCAGTGTTGGAAAAGCAGAAACAGGTGGCCAAACCGCCTCCTCTTTTTGATGTCATTTTACTCAATGACGATTACACGCCGATGGATTTTGTGGTCGAGATTCTGGAACGGATTTTTTCCCTGTCCCGGGATAGGGCGATGCGTGTCATGATGCAGGTGCATACGGAGGGTAGGGGAGTATGTGGCACCTATCCTCGGGACATTGCTGCGACCCGCGTGGCCCAAGTGATGCGAAGGGCTGAAGAAGCCCAGCATCCGTTGCGTTGTGTTATGGAGGAAAGGCAATCATGATTGCGCAAGAATTGGAAGCAAGTTTGCACATGGCGTTCGTCAATGCGCGTCAGAAACGGCATGAGTTCATCACCGTCGAGCATTTGTTGCTGGCCTTGACCGACAATGGTGCGGCTTTGGAAGTGCTGACGGCATGTGGGGCCAACATCGAAGCATTGCGCTCGGCCCTGCATCGTTTCATCGACGATAACATGCCCGCTCTGGAGGGCACGGTACCGGTGGATACCCAGCCGACTTTGGGTTTTCAGCGGGTCATCCAGCGGGCCATCCTGCATGTGCAGTCTTCCGGCAAGAAAGAGGTGACTGGAGCCAATGTATTGGTGGCGGTTTGTGGCGAAAAAGACTCCCATGCGGTGTATTTTCTCAACCAGCAGGGCGTCACCCGCCTCGACATGGTCAATTTCCTGACCCATGGCACGGGCAAGGCCAAGAGCAACGCCCAACCAGGCAAGGAAGAGGCGACGGCGGAAGGCGAGCCCGAGGCCCAGGCTGGGGCTTTGCAGAGTTTTGCCGTCAATTTGAACGCTGAAGTGCTGGCAGGCAAGATCGATCCGCTCATCGGGCGCGATCAGGAGGTCGAACGGGTGGTGCAGATTCTCTGTCGCCGCCGCAAGAACAACCCGATTCTGGTGGGAGAAGCGGGGGTTGGCAAAACGGCCATTGCCGAGGGCCTGGCGACCCGCGTCGTGCAGGGTGAGGTGCCCGACATTCTCAAGTCAACCACGGTGTACGCCCTTGACATGGGGTCTCTGCTGGCTGGAACCAAATACCGTGGCGATTTTGAGCAGCGTCTCAAAGCCTTGCTCAAGCAGCTGCAGGCAGACGAAACGGCTGTGCTGTTCATCGATGAGATCCATACCCTCATCGGCGCCGGGGCCGCTTCAGGGGGAACCCTCGATGCGTCGAATCTGCTCAAGCCGGCTTTGTCGAAAGGGGGCTTGCGTTGCATCGGTGCCACGACCTTCAGCGAGTTTCGCAGCATTTTTGAGAAGGACCATGCCTTGGCGCGGCGTTTCCAGAAGGTCGAGGTGGGTGAGCCTTCGGTCGAAGACACGGTGCAGATCTTGCGCGGACTGAAATCGCGTTTTGAAGCCCATCACGGCATACGCTACAGCGATGCGGCCCTTAGCTGCGCCGCAGAACTGTCGTCGCGTTTCATCAACGATCGCCATTTGCCCGATAAGGCCATCGATGTGATCGATGAAGCGGGGGCTGCCCAGCGCATCCTGCCCAAGTCGCGCCAGCGCAAGGTGATCGGCAAAACGGAGATCGAAAACATCGTGGCACGCATGGCGCGCATTCCGGCGCGCAACATCACCCATTCCGACCGCAACGCCCTGAAAACGCTCGATCGTGATTTGAAGGCGGTGGTATTTGGTCAGGACCGCGCCATCGATGCCTTGGCGACCGCCATCAAACTGTCGCGCAGCGGATTGGGCAACCCGCAGAAACCCGTGGGTTGTTTTCACTTTTCCGGGCCCACGGGGGTTGGCAAGACCGAAGTGGCGCGACAACTGGCTTATACCCTTGGCGTTGAACTGATCCGCTTCGACATGTCCGAATACATGGAGGCCCATGCGGTGTCGCGCCTGAT
>JAJYQG010000133.1 GCA_021794775.1 Pseudomonadota bacterium | reverse complement strand
GGGGGCCCCCGTGCATTCGTGTTTGGTGACCTCCTCACGGGCAATACGCCGGGTTTTGTCCGTACCGGCCCCATCCCCCCGTCCGCCCCGTTCGTGGCCGTCCCGTGCCACCTCATGGCCACCGCGCGCCAATTTGTCGATAGTGCCGCCCGTGGCGTACAAAGCCCCCCCGGCGTTTTTGCGGACGGCTGTGCCGCCGCGCCGGTAATCGGGTGCCACCGGGCGCGTATCGTCATGAATGCCCCCACCGTCCGCCTTGTGGTGGAATTTGGTCTTGGCATTGAGAGCGAAGACATCCCGTCGAATTCCCTTCACGTTGTGGTCAGCCTTGTCCTTGCGCAACTTGGCCCGAAGGGCATCCAGGGGGATTTTCTTGCCGGGAGCAATTCCCATGTCACGATGGAGTGCACCTTTCTTGATGTGACCGAAAGGTGACTTCTCGGATCGACCGCCTTTAGCGAAGGTCTCCGGTTCACGCTCGACGGGCATTTTCTCGGGAACACCCGATTGCTGTGGGGTTTTGAAACCGCGCCCTTCGCCCTTCGGCTCGTGCTCGGCTTGCATTTCCATCTTGCGCATCTTGGCCTTGGAAACTTTGCCACCGTGGTAGTGGTGGTGAACATGGAAATGCTTCTCAACTGTCCCACCTTTCTTCAGAGGATCGATGGTGCCACCCGTCTTGTAACCGGGCCGCAGTGGGGATCGTCCGCCACCGGCCACATCCACTTGAGTGGTCGGAACTTGACGTTGGATCAGCGCATGCCCGAGAGTATCAGGATGGAAATTGGCGACGCCACCGACAGCCGAGCCATTCCAAGGTTGATGGCCCATGATGGTTCGAGTCGTATCTCTGAAATCACGCATTGGAAATCTCCTTACCCACGATTGCCAGCCTGAATCACACGAATGGTAACTGAACCCGTTCCAGCCGTCACGCTTGCATACAGTTGACGAACTGGAACTGATACAGTTGCTTGAGCACTCACAGACCCACTGGCAATCGGAGTAGCAGTGATGAAGTCGGTCGGGGCCGTTCCACTGAACGGCTCATCATTGGACGCTTGCACTTCGTAAGTGACCGTCCCGGTAACCACGCAATCGATGGCCACCGAGAACGGATCTTCGTAGATGTCCAATGGGATCTGCAATGCAGCAGCCGGCCCATTCAACGTTTGACTGATCGGTCTCATACGCTCACTCCTCAGAAGGTCGGAGTAACGAGCAGATTCACCCGATCCTTCACCGCCATCAGGAGATCGACAGTCAACGTAGGCGTTCCAGCCGTTCCCAGGATACCCACCACTGGCGCGAGAAGCGTCACTCCGGGGTAATTGGCCGGGGCGGCAATCTCACCGCGTACATTGACACTTGCACCGGGGCCAGACACTTCCCACACCACGCGGCCATTGGGTGAACCACCGTAAATGCCCCCATCCCAATAAGCCTTGAATGTGAGCACGCTGCCGGGTACGGCTGCCACGCCAGTGTTGACCGTCGTGACAACGCCCCCGACTGCCACATTGACTGAGAGAATCCCAGTCGTAACGGCACTCGACAACCAGATACCATCTGTGATGGCCGTGAAAGGCGTCGCGGTGACATCGCACAGGCCTGCGATGAGTTGATCGGCCAGAGCATCGAGCGTCACTCGAGCCTGGAACCACGTTCGGAATCCCTTGGTGATCTGGAAGGAACCAGCCGACCGTTGCAGACTGGCAGTGAAGCCAGTCGTGGCGCCGATCAGGTTGATCGCACCACCATCGGCCGCCGCCATGGCTGCCGTGGCGCCCACTCCAGACAGAGTGAGACCGTTCGTGGTGCCCACGGCCACGGGACCAGTGTAGTAATCGAAGTCATCCAGGTAGTAATGGAGCTTCGAATCGTCTTCCACTGAGAGATCCGAAAAGGTCTCAGTATCGCGGGCGTTGGTAACCCCGAACTGAAACCTGGAGACAGAATGGTCGAACATGGAGATTTCTCCTCAATGACTCTGGAGAGGTTCGGGGACCACCCATCAACTTATCAGCCGCACGGGGAAACAGGACAACTGATGAATGAGGATGGCCCCCGAAGACGTTACAGACCAGCTGTCCCCCACAAGGCGCGCGGATCGGTCCAGGCGGGCCAGTACCGCTCGGTGCTCTTGTAGCGCATGCTGTCCGTTTCGAAATCGCCTTCCATGCTCTTTTCGAGGGTGCGACGCATAGCCAGCTTCAACCCTTGTTTCACATCGGTCTGAATCCACCAGGCAGTCGTGGACGTGACACGAGTGACATTTGCCTGGCCCTTCGACAGCAACCCCATCGACTTGACGGGGTTGATGTCGTTGTTGGCCGTTCCAGCCCGCAGCACCGACTTGAGCAGAACTTCCGCTTGGAAGACGTTGTTCGGACCCGTGACGATCTGCAACGGATTCAGACGGATGCGCTTGCCGTTGTTATCCACTGCGTTGCGGATCTGAACGAGCATCTGCTCGAGCGAGGTCTGCGACAGGGCGGCAGCGGTGGACAGCTGATTCGAGAACGAACCAGCCGGGGGTGCCAGCGGATGAGCCGGCGCGATGAGAGCGACACCATCGCCACCGGGATACGAGGCGTTGAAGGAATTGTTCAGCACATTGGCTGCCAGGGTTTCCTTCGTTTCGATCATGGACTGACTGAGATGCTCGGCGTAGATCTGGCC
>JAJYQG010000124.1 GCA_021794775.1 Pseudomonadota bacterium | reverse complement strand
CCCGGAAATTCCGATTTCGGACAATGCTTCCCGGACTTCGTCCAGCTTGAAAGGCTTGATGACTGCGGTGATCAATTTCATCGTGTGCTCCGTAAATTTCCCGATCAGGCTGCCCGGTGCTGCGCGACACCCTACGGCACGACATGATAACCCGGTTGGCAGGCAAAAGAAAACCGCCCGCGGCCGGAACCGGGGGCGGCAAAGACCACTTTAGGAGACTGCTACAACACCTTGGAAAACCGCTGGTGATCGTGATGCAAGTTCAGGTGCTTGTCGAAGCACATGGCCATGGCCCTCACGAAAAACCAACCGGTTCTACTGACCTCCAGACCCGCCCATGAGCGGATCACGAGGCCTTCCCTTTCGAACTCCTGCAGACGCGCCAAGGCGTCGGCAAAGTAATGCTCAACATCGATCCGATGCCGCTGCCCAATCTGCTCAAAATTGAGACGGCCCTGACACATCAGCGCCATGATCACGTCACGGCGCAGGCGATCGTCGTCATCCAGCGTCAGACCGCGCTCGACGGGCAAATGCCCCGCATCCAGGGCTGCGTAGTAGTCGGGCAATGTTTTAAGCGACTGGCTGTACACGACACCGATCTGGCTGATGGATGAGACCCCCAAGCCGAGCAGGTCGACCCCCGCATGGGCGTGGTACCCCTGAAAATTGCGTTGCAACCGCCCCTGACGCTTGACCTGGGCCAACTGGTCGTCGGGCAAGGCGAAATGATCCATGCCGATGTAATCGTAACCATGCCGCATGAAGGCGCGAATGGCCTGATCGAGCATGGCGACCTTGTCATCGGCGCGGGGCAATTCGGCCGCTTCGATGCGGCGCTGCGGTTTGAAGCGCGCCGGCAAATGGGCGTAGGCATACAACGCCAAACGATCGGGTTCGATGGAGAGGACCCGTTCCACGGTCCGGCGAAAAGACTCCGATGTTTGCCGTGGCAAGCCATAAATCAGATCAAGGTTGATCGACTCAAACCCCAGACGCCGCACATCGCGCACCAAAGCTTCGACCTGTTCAAAGGGTTGAACCCGGTGAACGGCTTGTTGAACATCGGGATCAAAATCCTGGACCCCAAAGCTCACACGGCTGAAGCCCAAATGGCGCAAATGCACCAGACGCTCGGTGTTGACGGTGCGCGGATCGATCTCGATGGACAGCTCGGCCCCCTCGACAAAATGAAAACGCTCACGCAGCAAGCCCATCAACCGGGTCAGTTCGCCATCGTCGAGAAAGGTCGGTGAACCGCCGCCCAGATGCAGCTGACCCACCTGGCGATGGTGCGCATCGCCCAGATGGGGCTGCAGCAGTGCCGTTTCGCGGTCAAGGTAACGCAGATAATCGTCAACCTTGCCGTGATCCTTGGTGATCACCTTGTTGCAGGCGCAGTAATAGCAGACCGACTCACAAAACGGCAGATGAACGTAGAGCGACAGTGGCATAGCCTCAGCGCTGGTCGCACGCGACCGCAAGGCCGAGATCAGGTGCTCACCCTGCGCGTCGGGCAGAAAACGGTCAGCCGTGGGGTAGGATGTGTAGCGAGGGCCGGGGATGTCGAACCGCTGCATCAAACGCGGCGAAATCTCATCGTTCATGGTGGAATACGCATTCATGGGTTCATTTTCCTCCTCCCTCGACGACCCATGTTTGACCCATATCAAGTTTACGCACTGGAAAATGTCAACGACCCGAATACGGGCCGTTGTATCCCCTCCGAGCATAAGCCGCCACCGCAAAATTCCGTTGCGGTGGCGAAAGTTTGCCGGCGGAAGGGGGCACCGGCTGGATCAAGCCGTATTAGAAACGGTATCCAATCCCCACGCCGAGGATGTAGGGGTCGGGATGCAACTGCAGAATCGTGGCCCCGCCCGCGGAATCCAGGCCAACGTTGACCCAGGTTTTCTTCAGGTCGGCATTCAGCAACCAGTGGTTGTCGAGCTTGTATTCGGCCCCGATCTGAACATCTTCACCCCAATTGCTCTGTTGCAACGTCAACCCGCCGCCGGCCAGCGAGGTGTTCATGGTGCGCATATACACAGCACCGGCACCCACGTAAGGGACGAAGGCGCCCATACCGTCGAAGTGGTATTGCAAGTTCAGGATGGGAGGAAGCTCCTGGAACCCCCCGATGTAAGCCCCGTTCACCCGCACCTGATGCGTCAGCGGATAGGAAGCGATCAACTCGGCAGAAATGTTATGGGTAAAAAAGTAAGAGACATCGACTTCAGGCTGGGTACGGTTGGCCACCTTGATGCTATCGGCAGGCACACCACCGCCAGCATCGTTGCTGGTGGACGTATCGACGTACAACATGCGAACACGAACCAGCCACGGGCTTTCATCGGCCGATGCCGTTGCAGAGGCCAGGATCCCGGCCAGACTCGTCAGGGCGAAAGCCGCCAGTACAGTTTTTTTGATAGAAACGCTCATTACTTCCCTCCATCGGTTCGGTTGATTACAGGCGTTGGAATTTGTCTTAACCTGCTGCTACGCATGGTAGGGTAGAGCATGGCGCGACATTCTGACCCAGATCAACTGGCAAAGAGATTTCTGTCATGAAATGGCAACAGAGCGCGGGAAGAAGGCGTGTACAGGCACGGGAACATACCCGCACCCGTCCTACATTAAAAGAGGTAGTCCCTGAAAGGGATGATCAGGCGCTGTCCTGGCCACGGTGGGCCAGTGCCTGGCGATCCAGGATACGGATATGACGACCATGCACATCGAGAACCCCTTCGTCGTGCAAGCGCGACAACAGACGGCTCACGGTCTCAAGCTTGATCCCCAGATAACTGCCGATGTCTTCACGGGTCATGCGCAGGACAAAAGCATCGCCCGATTGGTGGCGACGCTCATGGCGCCGGGCCAAATCCAGCAGAAAAACCGACAAACGCTCCTCGGAACGCATGGTTCCCAGCAGCATCATGAGACTATGCTCCCGCGCGATTTCCCGCGAAAGGTCCTGATTGAAGCGGTGTTGCAGGTTGCCCATGAGATGCCCCAGTTCCTCGAACTGCTCGAAAGAAATGGTGCAAACCGCACTGTCTTCCAGGGCAATGGCATCGCAAACCTGACGCTCGGAATGGATGGCTTCGAGACCGAGCAACTCACCCATCATCTGGAATCCGGTCACCTGGCCCCGCCCATCCTCATGGACCAGAACGGTCTTGAAAAACCCATGACTGACGGCAAACAAGGAGCGGAAAGGATCGCCCATCCGGTACAGATAATCTCCCTTGCGCACCGATTGACGATGGGCCACATGCTGATCGAGCAAATGGACTTCTTCGTCGCTCAGCCCGGCAGGCAGGCAAAGTTCACGGATGCCACAGGCGCCACAGACCGATTTCAGTTCAGCGAGGTTCATGTCTGCCTTGTCAGGGGTCGTATTCACCGGAGAATTGTACCCTTTCCTGACATAAATCCGTCAAAAAATTTGTATTATGTCAAAACCCCAAGTAAAAAATTGGGGAAGGGATCCAGATCACCGTCTCGACCCGCGCAAACTTCGGGACTTGCCTTCGGCGACAATAGTCGCTATATTGTTCGAACACGAACTATTTAACCTCGGGAGTGCTCCATGAAACATGCTTTGACGGCCTTGGCCTTATGTCTTTCCACCGTATCGTTGGCCCATGCCGCCGATACCTACGTCACCGACCCCAACCATACCTTCGCCCGTTTCTCCTACAGCCATCTCGGCTACAGCACCCAACTGAGCCGCTTCGACAAGGTCTCAGGAACCATCACCCTGGACACGGCGGCCCATACCGGCGCAGCCGACATCACCATCGACACCCGTTCGGTCAGCACCGGTTCGGATCATTTCAACGAACATATCCAGGAAGCCGACTTTCTCGATACCGAACGTTTCCCCACCGCCACCTTCAAGGGAACCTCGATGAAGTTCAAAGGTGACGTACCCAGTGAAATCGACGGGATGTTGACCCTCAAAGGCGTCACCCGCCCCGTGGCCCTGACCATCACCTCCTTCAAATGCATGCCTCACCCCATGCTGCATAAGGACGCCTGCGGTGCGGATGCCACCACCCAGGTCAAACGCTCCGACTTCAACATGAGCAAGTATGTTCCCTTCGTCGGGGACGACGTCACCATTACGGTGTCCGTCGAGGCCGTCAAGCAGTAACCCCTGGATTCTCCCCCGTGTCCCGAGGCCAGCCGGCCACGGCGATACGGGGCCAGGATCGGTCAATGCAGCGCCATGCCGCCACCCTTCATCGACCATAGCATCGCCAACACCATCAGCAGCAAAGCCCCCCAAACCCCATACGTCCACATCGAACGGGGCTCATCGGCATAGGGATCGGTGAGTGAGCGTTCGGCATTGGCCGGCAATCGCGCCAACTGCGTCAGCGATGTCCCGAAAGGAATGTTGATTTTGGCCCTGGCATTGATGGCCCAACCATTGGCATCCAGCAGGGGCCCCAGGGTACGCCCGCGCAATTTGAACCAGGCCAGCAACATCGCCGGGCCGGATACCGCCAGCAGCAGCCCCGCCAAAGCAAAGGGAATTTGCCACAGCGCCAGTGAAAGAATGCCCACCATCACCGAAGCCAGAGCCGTCCCGATGGCCCCCAAAGCCATGCCGATGGCCGCAAAGATGCCGGCAAACTTGCCCACATCAAACGCCTGTTGCACCGCCCCCGGCGCGGGCGCGGGCGCAGCCGCCCCAGTTTTAGCCACCGCACCGGTAGCCCCTGCCGTCAGTTTGTCGTCGACGGCTTTGGCCCGGCTGGAGGCAAACTTTTCCACCTGGTCGCTGATCGCCCGCGCGACTTTCTTGTAAGGCGACCAGAAAGCTTGCCTCAAGCTGATGGGATGTTCCACGATGCGCGCGATCGTCGCATCCCAATCCTGGCCTTTGGCATCGTAAAACACCCCATTGCGCCCTACCCTCAGCTGATCCGCATCGCCAGCCGTAAATGCGGCGACCATCGTCATCTTTTGCCCAGCCCTGACACAATCGCAATAAACCAGGCAGATGCCAGCCTGACTCGCGAGCAAGGCATGTCGCGCCATATCGTTGACCGTCACGCAGAGTTCGCAGGAACGCCCGTCCAGATAAAGGGTTCCGGCTTGAAATATCGCTTTTCCCTCGCGGGTGTAGAACGCCTTGAAGGATACAAAATTGTTCGCCAGGGTCAACAGGTCACGCACCAGACGTACCAGCTTTTCCAGATCGCGCACGTTACCATCTTCGCCATCGGCGGGCGGGCAAGCATCGCGCCACGCCGCATACGGTGCAAAGCTGGCCTTGATCTGGCGCCATTCATCTTCCAGCAGAACCTCACGGCCCCCCAGCAGGGGCACCACGACACGCTCGAGCAAGCAGCGCAGGTCATCCTGCCAAGCCGGGTTGACCCCTCGCAACAGCGGCAGGCGTCCTGCGCCATCGAGCCGCGCCAATGGCCAGTCGCTCAAGGCCGACGCCTGAACCTGGGTACCACCAACGGCCACCAGACGCTGCTCGGGGCTCACCAGCGCTTCGTCGCCGATGCCATCGAAGGCCAGGATCCGGCAACGCAGGAAAAAATCTTCAATCTTGGGCCCCACCTTCACCATCTGATCGTAACCTTCGGGGGTCGCCTCGCCCAACGGACCATCGGCGGGCCTGGCCTGCTCCCAGGCACTTTTCAGGCGCGCATGAAACAGGGCCTGAGCCTGGGTTACATCGGCCACGGTCAGCCTGTCCGCATCGCTTTTGCCCAAATCGGCCAGAAGCTGCCGGGCCTGCTCGGCCAACGCCATCCCAGCCTCGTTGTCGCGCAAATCTGCCAGGGACACACCGGCGGCACCCCGGGCCAGCATTTCGATGTCCCGCAAACGGTCATGGGCCCAATGGATGGCCGCCAACAACTCGGGCGCGCGCACATGACCATCCTGGTCGCTGTCGATCAGGCTCAGGGTGCGCTCATCGAATTGGAGCCCTTTGACGGGACAGGAAAGCGCTACCCAGAGTTTCTGATCGAGGCTGGACAGGGCCAGCAACTCGGCTCCCGTATCGAGGCGAACCTGATCAAACCCGCCTGCGCGAAAGAAACGCCATGCCGTTGTGCTCATCGTCATCTACCCTTGTCCACCTCAAATCGCCGATTCACGAATATAGCATTGCCACGAATCTGCTTGGCCTGTTTTTTGGCCCCGGACGCCAGCCGGGAGACTTCCATGTAGGAGGTAAACATTCCCGGCGGCACCACCACCGCACCGATCGAAAGCGACACGAGGTCGTGAAACTCTTTTTCCTGCCGACGGTTCTCCGTAGTATAGCCGTTGGCCACCAGGTCTTCGGGGTTGAAATGTGCCTTGACCTGAATCTCGAATTCACGCAGCGCCCGCTCGCAACGGGCTTCCCAATCCGGGCTGCGAAACAGGATGATGAAATCGTCGCCCCCGATATGGCCAAGAAAATCCTGATCGTGATCGCACACCGCGCGCAGCACTTCTCCCGTCATGCGCAGAATGCCATCCCCGGAGCTGAACCCGTAAACATCGTTGTAAGGCTTGAAATTGTCGAGGTCGAAATAACAGGCGCAAAAGGGCACCCTGGACAGCAGCAATCCGTCCAGATGCTCGTGAATCGGCACATTGCCCGGCAACTGGGTCAGGGGATTGGCGTATTTGGCGGCCTGAATCTGCATTTCCGTGATGACGCGCATGATGTCCTGGCCATGGGCCATGCCATGGTAACGACCCTGGTCGGTGACGATGAAGCCCAGCTGGAAATGGCGTCGCTCGACCTGCCCCAGAAGACGGCTGATATCCTGCACGCTGGCATGCTTATCCACCACCAGAGGGTTGCGGTCGGCATAATGCAGACAGGATTTTTGCCCATACAACTCACGCCGGAACGGTAGGGCAAACTGACTCATCAGTTCCACCCGGGTAATCAGGCCGAGCGGAATCTGCTGCCCATCCAGCACGGGGATGACCTCCTGATCCGGATGCGACTTGAACCAGGCAAGGGCCTCCTCATTGGTTTGGTTGCACCCCAGCGTCGCCATGCCGTGAATCAGCTTCCGGCTCTCCAGCGTGTTGGCCGCAACAGCCCCGTCCTGGCCGACCTCGAAGCTTTTGAAGTTGCGCAACAAGGCCGTGATTTCCGAACCCAGCTGGGTCAATGGCGTGGCATGTGGTCGGGAAAAAAGGTAGCCCTGACCAATGTCCACCCCCAACCTTCGGACCACCAGCATTTCCGGAACGGTTTCGATGCCCTCGGCAATCACCAGGGATTGGGTACGTTTGGCGATTTCGACGATGGAACGCACGAACTGCGCTTTGACCGGATCGTTCTCGATGTTATGCACGAAATGTCGATCGATCTTGACGTAGGTGGGTTTCAGCTCGGACCAGAGGCGAAGGCTGGAAAACCCTTCCCCCAAGTCGTCGATGGCAACCCCAAGCCCCTGCTCCAAACAGTCGGCCACCCCCTCTTTGAGCATATCCGGCCCATAGTCGAGAAAACGCTCGCCCTCCGTCAGTTCCAGGACGAGCCCCGCCGGAGGGACAAGTTCCGGATGGGGGTTGACCCCCCCTTTGGCGCGGTTCAAGCTGCGCTGAACCAGCACATCCGGACTCAGATTCAGAAACAGGATGCCGGGGAGACGCAATTCCAGAAAAGAGCGTGCCAGCACTTTATGGCACAGGTTTTCCAGAGCGACCCGCAGATCGCACTCGGTCGCCACCCGCAACAGGCTATGGGGGGTATGCAACGGACTGTCGGAAGGCCCGCGGATCAGGCCCTCGTAACCGTGCACGACGCCCTGCCGAAGATCGACCAACGGCTGAAACAGCGCCGTCAAGCGCTCCTGTTCCAGGATGTTCTGGAACACGGTCTGATCGTCCGTCTCAAGGTACCACATCATCTCTCCGAAGTTGGTAGCACACAACTGGAAACGATGGTAGAAGATTTTGTAACATTTGACCAGAAGGGACAGCCAAACTTCATCAAAGTTTAATCAAGGATGGCCCTTGCCTTCGATCAGTTCAGCATGTGCGGGTGTTTCTCGCGCACCATGCGCGCCAGCAGCGACATCACTTCCAGGCTGGCCTGTTCCGCCTGGGCCATGCAAGCCATCATGGCATCGTGGACCTCGGGACGCTCGGCCCAATTGCCCGTCATGAGATCGCGCAGCTGGTGCACATTGCCATGCACCGCCGCATGGGGAATATCCAGCTGGCGGTAACTGGTCAAACCACCAAACAAGGTTTTGCCCTCGCCCAGGTACCACTTGCCGAGACGGCAATTGCGATGATCGACTTCCACCGCCTGAACCATGCTTGGGTCGTCGTTGTGGTTGAGCAGCACGTAAGCACGCTGCTTGTAGATGACATGATCCACCTTGATCAACGAACTGAAACTGAGATCATGGGCATAGGCCGCATCATCCAGGGTGCGTGACGCCGACTCATTGAAGGCACCAAAGCGCTCTGCCATCTGGGTGATGACCTCCCGCGAGCGATCGGCATTCTGCCGCATTTCTTCAGAATCGACCTGCATCACCTGCGTCTGCTGCTGCAGGGTTTCCATGATCTGACCAATAGATTTGGAAGCATGCTTGGTGTTTTCCGCCAGTTTGCGCACCTCGTCCGCCACCACCGCAAACCCTCGCCCTGCTTCGCCAGCACGGGCCGCTTCGATGGCTGCATTCAAGGCCAGCAAATTGGTTTGATCCGCAATCGAATTGATCAGCGCCACAGCCTGGCGAATTTCGGTGCTGCGCGCGTTCAGCTGCTGCAGGGTGTCGTTGGCACGGTGCACACGCCCGACGATGTCTTCCAGGCGTTGCACCACATCGTACACCAGGGTTTTGCCCGCTTCCGCATCGCGGCAAGTATCGCTGGCCTGCTGCGTCACGGTTTTCATGCGCTCGGTGATCAAACGCAAATCATCCTGAGCGGAAGAAAGATTCGGCAGAAGATTGCCGGTATTCAGCTCATGGGCGCGGGAAACGAGATTGTGGAACACGGCCAGCTTTTTCTCCGACGCCATGGCTTCCAGCAAGATGTTCTGATTCTGCAAACCCTTGGAGAAACCGCCATGCAACCCGACAGGCAACGTCTTGCGATAATAATTGCCCGCCAGATTGGCGCGAAAGGTGGTCTCCTGCTCGCGAAAGAAGGTGCCCAGCTGGTCCAGCATATCGTTCATGTTCCAGCATAGCTGGCCCAGCTCGCCGCGATCATCCACCCCGATGATGCGCCCGTTGAAGCGCCCACCCGCCACTTCCTGGATAAGGCTGTCCAGCCGCCTCATCGGCTTGATCCAGGCCACGAGAAAGCGCTGACCCAGCAGCGCCATGCCCAGCCTGGGCAGCAAAAAAAGGCCCCACCAGGGGGAAACATGGGCCAGTACCAGCAACCCCCCCAGCAATATGGCAACCAACACCACCCCTGCCCACAGCAGCGGAACCATGGTTCCAAGCAACGACCGGTTCATGTTTTTTCCCCCTGATTATTATCTTGTTCGCCCCATTTCAGGGACGATGCGGGTCAAATCGACAGGATAAATGCTTCGTAGGACATACCCTTATCGGCCAACACCTTCAGCAACACCTCGGTAGCTGCCTGAATCGCATCGCGGGCGCCGGCCTTCTGTTCAACCTCCAGCAGCGTCCGGTACACGCCCTCCATCACCTTGACCGCATCGGCCTTGGGCTTGCGACGCACCGAAAAGTAGCCCTCAATCCGTCCGGCCGGGTCAAACAGCGGCGTAACGTTGGCAAATACCCAGTAGAAGCTGCCATCCTTGGCCAGATTCTTGACGTAGGCATTGCACTCTTTACCGGCCGCAATAAGGTCCCAAAGCAGTTTGAATACAGAACGGGGCATGTCCGGATGACGAATGATGTTATGTTGGGCGCCCACCAATTCGTGCCATGAATAGCCCGAAAACTCGATAAAAATACGGTTTCCGTAAGTGATGCGCCCCTTGGGGTCCGTCATGGAAACGATGAAATCGTTTTCCCTCATGACTTTTTCAAGCAAACTCGGTGCAATCTTGTTTTTCATGTGTCGCCCTCATGCCCTCATCGAACAGACAAAGCTGCAGATGGTAGCCATGCTAGCATGCCGTTACGTCCTTACAAAAGTGCGATCTGGCAGAATTTCACCACGGTTTTCTTGAATTTGGGATAATCGACACCATGAGCCACGAACCTTCGACGCCTACACGTATGCCACGTTTCCGCAACATCGCCGGTTTCAAAGGCCGCATTCTGCGCTTGTACGGCAGCACCATCGACCTGATGGTGGTGTTTCTCATCCTGGTCATGCTGATTACCCTGGTCGTAGCCATGGTCAGCGTCCTGACCGATCTCTACGAAGCTCTGCGCAACCTGCGCCACGAAGTGGCCATCCAGACCCTGGTCGAATCCATACTCTCGGTGTTCGTCCTGATCGAACTGTTCCGCAGCTTCACCGACTATCTGGAATTTCATCGGCTGCGCCTGCGCGTCATCTCCGAAGTGGCCATCGTTTTCGTGTTGCGTGACATTTTCATTGGGTTGTACAGCCATACCCTGGACTGGCGCGATCTGCTGGCTCTGGGTTTCCTCATCGCCGTCCTGGTGGGAACCCGGATTGCCTCCCTGTCCTTCCCCCCTCCCCAGGAGTAGTCATGCTGTCTTTTTTACGTTTCCTGGGGCGCCTGCTGCGCTGGCTCTGGCGTGGCCTGATGGGAGCCGGCCAGCTGTTGCTGAGCCTCCTGGTGCTGATGCTGGTAGCAGCCCTGGGCACAGCCTATCTCAGCAATCGCCCTGCCGCGCCAAAGTCGGGTACCACCCTGGTCATCGATCTGTCGGGACATCTCGTCGAACAAGCGGCACCACGCGCCGACAACCTGCTCAGCGCCTCGTTGTTGCATCGCACCGATGCTGGCGACATCGAGTTGCGTGACTTGCGCGATGTCCTGGCCGCCGCGGCCAAGGATCCCGCCATCGCCCGCGTGCTGCTCAAGACCGACGATCTGCAAGTTTCAGGCATCGCCATCCTGCATGAGGTAGCCTGGTCCCTGGAGCGCTTCAAGGCTTCAGGAAAGCCTGTCATTGCCTGGGCCGACCATTACGATCAACGCCAGTATTTCCTGGCTTCCCATGCCAACCAGATCTACATGGACCCCACGGGTCAAGTGCTGTTCCAGGGCTTCGGACATTACCGCAACTATTACCGCGACGCGCTCGATCGCCTGGGCATTCGCGTCAACTTCATCCGCGTCGGCACGTATAAAAGCTTTGGCGAACCGTTTGTGGCCAACGCCCCTTCCCCGGCCTCCCTCGAAGCCGACCAACTGCTTTATCAGACCCTATGGCAGGATTTCACGCAGCCAATCGAAGAAGCGCGCCATCAGCCGGTGGGCACCATCGACCGCCTCATCGACAGCCTGCCGCAGGACCTGCAAACCGATCAGGGCGACGCGGCTCAGCTGGCACGACAGCAGCATTGGGTGGATGGTCTGATGACGCCTCAGGAGCTGACCGCCTGGCTCAGAAAAGATGGGCATGAAGACGGCAAGGATTTTCGTCAAATCTCCCTCGATGAGTATGCTGCCCGACTGCCCGACCCCAAAGACAAAGCCGCCATCGCCGTGGTGGAAGCCAGTGGCGAAATTCAGGATGGCGACGCCCCGGCCGGTTCCATCGGTGGCGTAACGACCGCAGAGCTCATCCACAGCGCTCGCGAAAACCCGGATGTCAAAGCCATCGTGCTGCGCGTCGACTCCCCCGGAGGCAGTGCCCATGCCTCCGAACTGATCCGGCGTGAACTGGCGCTGGCCCGGGAAAACGGCAAACCGGTGATCGTTTCGATGGGCAATCTGGCCGCTTCGGGCGGATACTGGCTATCGCTGGCGGCGGATGAAGTGATCGCCGATCCCGACACCATCACCGGCTCCATCGGGGTGTTTGCCTTGATTCCCACGGCCGACGGGCTGATGAACAAGGCAGGCATCCATACCGGCGGCGTCACCACCACCTGGCTCAGCGATGCCGACAACCTGCTCAGACCCCTGGACCCACGGGTGACGCAACTCATCCAG
>JAJYQG010000153.1 GCA_021794775.1 Pseudomonadota bacterium | reverse complement strand
GTGCCAGACGCCCCACCGCCGGGAAGGCCGCCTTGCGCCCGGCCCAGAAGCGCAAGCGTTCTGCTTCGTCCCGTGCTACCCTGATCTCGGTGGCTCCGGCCGCCTCCAGAATCTCACGCATGCGCCCCAATTCCTCTTCCACCACTTCGGGCAGACCATCGGCTTCGCACAGCAGGATCGCCGCCGCCTCGGTGGGATAACCGGCCTGCACAAAGGCTTCTGCCGCCCTGGTGGCCAGTTTGTCCATCATTTCCAGTCCGGCCGGAATGATGCCCGCGCCGATGATGTTGGCCACCGCCGTACCCGCCTGCTCGATCTGGTCGAAGGCCGCCAGGATGACCCTGGCCGTTTCGGGTTTGGGGATCACGCGCACGGTGATTTCGGTGATCACCGCCAGCAACCCCTCGCTGCCCGTCATCAAGGCCATCAGGTCATAGCCCGACGTTTCGGGGGCTTCGCCGCCCAGTTCGAGCCATTCGCCATTCATGGCCAGAGCACGCAGCGCCAGCACGTTATGCAGGGTCAGGCCATATTTGAGGCAATGCACACCACCGGAGTTTTCCGCCACATTGCCGCCGATGCTGCAGGCAATCTGCGACGAAGGATCGGGGGCATAGGCCAGCCCAAGATGGGCCACGGCCTGGCTGATGGCCTGGTTGCGCACACCGGGCTGCACGCGCACGGTACGCGCCAGAGGATCGATGTCGACAATCCGGTTGAGTCGGGCAAGGGACAATAAAATCCCCTCGGGATGGGGCAAAGCGCCACCGGACAACCCCGTCCCCGAACCACGGGCCACCACCGGAATGCCCTGCTGATGGGCATAACGCAACACCGCCTGGACTTCTTTTTCATGGGCCGGCAGCACCACCACATAAGGCATCTGCCGGTAAGCCGAGAGCCCATCGGTTTCATACGGCCGTTTCGATTCCTCGCTGATCAGAATGGCCTCTGTCGGCAACCAGCGGCTCAGCTCCTGACGCATTTGCTGCTGGCTTGGCAACGTACGCGTACTCATACGCCATCGTCCAGCAAACCGGGCAGAGGGTCGGCCTGCAGCCCAGCCAAAGCAACCTGCTTGGCGCGACCGGTCAAACCACTGCGCAAACGCACCGCAGCGAGCGGCAAAGCGCAACGCTGGGCCAGGTAGCGGCAAAGGGCATCGTTGGCCTTGCCATCGACCGGCGGCGCCTGCAGGCGAACCTTCAAGGCGTCGCCATGCAAACCGACCACTTCGGTACGTCGGGCTCCAGGCTGGGCATGGACGCGCAAGATCCAATCGCCGCTGGCCGCCTCATGGTAACAAACAGCAACCATCAGGACGGCTTCTTGAGCAAGCCGCCCAGCAATGCCGGGATTTCCCGTGGTTTTCGGGCCCCGGGCAAACCCAACGGCGGGCGGCTAAAATGTTGAGATACCCCATGGGCATGGGATGGATTGCCCTCATGGCGCGGCACCCGGACTTCCGCCGCAGGCGGTTCTTCCCGTTCGGGGTGACGTCGCTCATAACGGGAGCGATGATCCTCTGGATCGGGCGTGGCTCGACGGGGTGGTCTCCCCCCCTTGTCAAAGGCCGGCACCGGCTCCTCCGCGATCGGTTGCTTGATCAGCTTTTCAATGGCGGCGCGCTCACGGGCCTCCTCGGGCCCCACCAGCGACAGCGCACAACCCTTGCTGCCAGCACGCCCCGTTCTGCCGATCCGATGCACATAGTCTTCGGGGACATGGGGCAGTTCATAGTTGACCACGAAAGGCAATTGGTCAATGTCCAGTCCACGGGCAGCGATGTCCGTAGCCACCAGAATGTCGATCTCGCCCGCCTTGAACTGATGGAGACTGTGGGTTCTCTGGGTCTGTGTCTTGTCACTGTGAATCGCTGCCGCCAGGATGCCCGCCCGTTCCAGATGGTGGCACAAACGGTTGGCCCCTTCCTTGGTGCGGGTAAAAACAATGGCTTGGGCAATGGGCAGGTTTTTGATCAAATAGGTCAGCAGATGCTTCTTGTCATCGGGCTCGACCGAATAAATCGCTTGCCTGATGGAATCTGCCGTGGTGTTCGGGCGAGCCACCTCCACCAACGCAGGCTGGGTCAGCAGGACATGGGACAACTTCTTGATGTCCTCGGAAAACGTGGCCGAAAACAGAAGATTCTGGCGCCGTTCGGGCAAGAGCGCGATGATGCGCCGGATGTCCGGGATGAACCCCATGTCCAGCATCCGATCGGCTTCATCCAGAACCAGGATTTCTACCTGGGACAGTTGCAGCGTTTTTTGCTGAACATGATCCAGAAGCCGTCCCGGTGTGGCCACCACAATTTCCACGCCAGCGCGCAGGGCCTTGATCTGGGGGTCCATCGGAACGCCGCCGTAAATCACGGTGCTGCGCAGCGCCAGGTAGCGCCCGTAAGTCTTGACACTCTCCTCCACCTGAGCTGCCAGTTCCCGCGTCGGCGTCAGAACCAGAGCACGGATTGGATGTTTGGCCGGTGAAGGGCTGGAATTGGCCAAGGGTTGCAGCCGTTGAAGGATCGGCAAGGTAAACCCGGCCGTCTTGCCCGTTCCCGTCTGAGCCGCAGCCTGGACATCGCGTCCTTCCAGGATCAAGGGAATGGCCTGAGCCTGAACTGGGGTGGCCGTGGTGTACCCCGCCTCCGCAATCGCCCGCAGCAATTCGGAAGACAGTCCCAACGATTCAAATGTCATGCCACCCAACCTCGCTTTT
>JAJYQG010000179.1 GCA_021794775.1 Pseudomonadota bacterium | reverse complement strand
CAGCACATCCAGGGCAATGCCCAGTTCCACCACCATGGGCATGCCATATGTGGCGCTGGTGGCGGCAAAAAACAACCCGTTTTCCATGGCCAGAAAACCGATCACCTGCGGTACAGCCTTGCGCCGCGTGATCATCATCATGAAGGAAATCAGAATGCTGGCCAACGCGATGCCGAGCGTATTGCGCATGATGGTATGGGAAAAATGGGCAATCGGCAGGGCCAGATCGAAGGCAAAGATCACCAGCAGAATGCCCACCAGCAGGGTAGCCGGAATATTGATCAGGGGTTCCACATCCCAGACCACCCCGAGTTGTCCAATCAACCGTCGCAACAACCAGGGCAGCAGCAACACCTTGAGCAACAGGGTCAAGACCGCCGAATAGTACAGATGGGGTTGGTGGGTCAGCCAGGCACTGTCGACGATGGACAACGACAACATGAAACCCTGCAGAGCAAAAAGCCGGATCAGCGTCAACACGCGGCGCTGGGACAGCATGGCAAAAGCAATCAACAGCAACAGAGCGGCAAACATATCCAGCCATTGCTGAGCCAGGGGAGCAGGATTCCAGAAGGGCATATCCTCAGGTTCCCAGCAGGTAATGCAACAAAATGGCCAATACAGCGAGCAAAAACGCGCCGCCCAGAAACTCGGGAACACGGAACAGCCGTTGTTTGGCCGACACCGTCTCCAGCACCGCCAAAGCGGCCCCCAAGCCGGTCAATTTGAGGGTAAACAGCAACAACGACAGCAGAATGCCACCGGGATCATCGCTGTGCGCCATGCCAAAAGGCAAAAACAGCACGATACCCAAACTCAGGTAAACCAGCAGCTTAAGGCCATTGGCCCACTCGATGAGGGCCAGATGACGTCCCGAGTATTCCAGAATCATGGCTTCGTGGATCATCGTCAGTTCCAGGTGGGTATCCGGATTGTCCACCGGGATGCGTCCGTTTTCGGCCAGCAGGACCAACAAAAAGGCAACCCCAGAAAAAGCCAGGCTGGGATAGAGATAAAACCCCCGTCCCACCGTGGCCGAAACCATGCTGCCCAGTGAAGTGCTGGCATTGAGGGAAGCCGATGCAAAAAACACCATGAGCAAGGCAGGCTCCGACAGGAAAGCCACAAACATGTCCCGTCGCGCGCCCAAAGAGCCAAAGGCCGTCCCCACGTCCATCGCCGCCAAAGCAAGAAATACCCTGGCCAGGGATAACAGGCCAACCAAAGCAATGACATCCACCGCGCCGGAAAGCGGCAAATCGGTCACCAGCATGGGCACCAGAGCGGCGCTCAGGGCAAGGATGCCAAACAGCAAATAAGGCGTGATCCGAAACAGCGGAGAAGCGTAGTCGGCCAGCCCCACCTCTTTGCGAAACAGCTTGGCCCATTGGCGCAAGGGCTGAAACAGGGAAGGTGGACGGCGGTTCTGCAGACGGGCCCGACACCAGGCAATCCAACCCGCCAGCCATGGGGCCAGCAGGATCGCCATCGCTTCTTGACCCAATTGCAGCATCCAGGGCACGCTCGAATTCATGTCAAACCCCAACTCACCAGGGCCAGCAAACTCAGCAAAGTCACGAAACTGTAGAGCAGGTAGGTGGCGATGCGCACCTGCTGGGTGCGTTCCAGAAGGCGCGACAGCGCTTCCACCGCACGCAAAAGGGGTTGGTACAAAGCAACGCGGATGGGGTCGTGAAGCCTGCTGCGGTAATAAGGTGCGGGATCGAAAGCGCTCGGCGTTTCGCGCGTCAATCCGAGAAAACCCTCAAACATCTGTTTGATGGGTTGACCAAAACCATCGGCACTGTCCTGCATGCGCCAGTTCTGCGCGGGAAAACCGCAATCCCACGCAGGTGCACGGCGCCAACGGCCATGGAAGCCGAGGCGTACCACCAACACTGTCATGCCAAGCCCGAACAGGATCAGCACCAGCAGGATGACGGGACTGTAACTGGCCCGTTGCGCCGACATGGGGGTCAACCATAACCAGCCGTGATGGGCCGCGCTGGCGGCCAGCCCTTGTCCAACCAGCGCATGGGTCACGATGTCGAGGCGCGTGATCACCTGGCTCGGAAAAAGGCCGAGACCCATGCAGCCCAGCGTCAAACCCAGCAAGCCAAGTTTTTCCCAGACCCCGGCATCATGTACCTGGGACAAGTCGAGCCCACGGGGACGGCCGAGAAACACGATGCCATAAAACTTGACCATGGCATAACCGGCCAAAGCCCCCACCAACGCCAGCACTGCCGCGCCGAGGGGCAAGGTCATGTCGAGCCAGGCCTGGGGGAAATGGGGTCGCAGCAGGTAGGCCTGCAGCATCAACCACTCGGACACAAAACCATTGAACGGCGGGAGACCCGCCAAGGACAATACCCCGACGAGGGCAAGCGCAGAAACCCAGGGCATGGCACGGATAAGCCCACCGAGTTTGGCCATGTTGCGTTCCGTCGTGGCGTGCAATACCGATCCGCTGCACAGAAACAGCAAACTTTTGAACATGCCATGGTTGAGGGCGTGGTAGAGAACGCCTGCCAGCGCCAAGGCCGCCACCGATTCTTGTCCCGCACCATGAAACAGCAGGACAAGCCCAAGGCCACTGAACATGAGGCCAAGGTTTTCCACCGACGACCAGGCCAGCAATCGCTTGATGTCGAACTGGACCGCTGCAAACAAGACCCCGAAGAGCGCACTCAACGAGCCCAGGATCACCAAGAGGGCGCCCCACCAACCCTGAGGCACCC
>JAJYQG010000220.1 GCA_021794775.1 Pseudomonadota bacterium | reverse complement strand
GTGGTGCGTTTGACCTCCTGGCGGGCCACCTCGACTTCCATGTTTTTTTCCAGCCAATCGAGGTTGTTCGCCGACACTTCGTCGAGCCATTGGGGCAAGGGTGCGCCAGCATCGGGCAGCGCGCCGGCGTAGGGTCCGGCCAGGGACTTATCGTCCAACGTCAGCCCCGTCATGTCGTCCAGTGCCTGGCGCTTGATCTGCAGATCGGCTTCTGCCGCCAGCACCTGGGCCAGCACCGATTCGCGCCGCGCCGTGGCCTCATGGGTATCCGTCACCGGTACGTCGCCCAGCTGAAAGCGCCGATTGACTTCGGCCTGCGCCTGATCCACCGCTGTCTGCTGGCGTTGGGCCACGCGCAAGGTTTCCTGGGCCAGGACCACCTCCATGTAACGCTGCACGGTGGTCAACAACAGCGATTGCTGAATCCGCTTCCAGTTGACCTCCGCCATGCGCGCCTTGAGATCGAGTTCCCTGCCCTGCGCCAGCCGGTCTCCACTCAACAGCGGCTGGCGTGCCTGCAGCGACCAGCGCTGCAACACCCCGCCGTTGATGGAGGTGTTGAAGTTGGCGTTGTTGGTGACAGGAAAAGCGCCGGGCGCGCTGAACTGGGCCCCGGCAATCTGGCTCTGGCTGGACATCCGGCCGGCGGTTCCGGACACTTCAACCGTAGGACGCCACAGCGCCGACGACTGCTCCTTTTGGGTCTGTCTAGCCTGATAGCCGGCAGCGGCAGCCTGATAGGTCAGATCGTGGCTTTGAGCTGCTTGCCAAACCTGCACCAGATCCCCAGCCAGAGAAACGGCTGGCCACAGCATCCCGGCCAGCAACCAGCGACCCATGGCGATTCTCCCAGTAGACATGCGGGCGCTCATGGTCGTCAGCAGCCGGCCTTGATGCCGAGCTTGCGCAAGATGGATTCCATCAAACACCAGCGGGTCAAGCCACTTTGCAGGATGTTGGCCCCGACAAAAGCGGTCAAAGCCAGCCACCAACTGCTCTGATACAAGGGACTGGCGGATACCCCGAGCGCCAGGGACAGCAGGATGAAGGTTCCTGCGATAACGTGAACAACGCGCCATGTGGTCATGATTCAAACTCCTTCGGAAGAGGGTGGGTTTTCAAACTGCCGGTGATACGCGGCAAAGTAGAGCATCGGGATGACCACCAGCGTCAAAACGGTGGAAACCAGGATTCCAAAAATCAGTGAAATCGCCAGTCCGTTGAAAATGGGATCGTCGAGAATGAAGAAGGCCCCCATCATCGCCGCCAATCCGGTCAACAGAATGGGCTGGGCACGGGTGATGGCCGAGCGCACGATGGCCTCCTTGAAGGGAACCCCTTGTCGCACCAGCACATTGACAAAGTCCACCAGGAGAATGGAGTTGCGCACGATGATCCCGGCCAGGGCAATCATGCCGATCATGCTGGTGGCCGTGAAGGGCGAACCCAGCAGGGCATGGCCAGGCATGACGCCGATGATGGTCAGCGGAATCGGCGCCATGATGATCAGCGGTGTCAGGTAGGACCCGAACTGGGCCACCACCAGCAGGTAGATCAGGATCAGGCCAACACCATAGGCAATGCCCATGTCGCGGAAGGTTTCATAGGTGATCTGCCATTCGCCGTCCCACTTGAGGGCATAGCCACGGTAGGGATCCTCAGGCTGGCGCACAAAATAGTCCGTCAGATGACCTCCCCCGGGGGTCGTGATGCGCACCACCGCAGCACGCATGGCGAACATGCCGTAGAGTGGACTGTCCACCTTGCCTGCCATATCGCCGACCACGTAATTCACCGGGAGCAGGTCCTTATGGTAGAGCGGTTGTTCGCGCACGGTATCAGCCCGTATCACCAATTCGCGCAAGGGAACGGTCTGCCCCTGGGCCCCTTCGATGCCCAGCGACAACAGCGTATCCAGGTCTCCTTGCAAGGTGGGAGCGAGTTGCAACCAGGCGGCAGCGGGGTATTTGGTCTGATCGTGCAACCAGGTCACGGCTTCGCCGGATAAGGCAATCTGCAATGTTGTGGCGATCTGTTGCTGGGTAATGCCCAGCAGCGCCGCCTTGCGGCGATCGACACGCAACAGGATCTTCGGGGCGGTGGCAATGCTGCTGTCATCCACATCGACAATGCCGGTCGTGGTCGCAAAGACCTGGCGCACCGCTTTGGCCACCGTCAGCCGGCCCTGCGCCGTAGGTCCGTAGATTTCCGCCACGATGGGCGACAGCACCGGCGGACCAGGAGGAACCTCGATCACCTTGACGTTGGCACCATAGCGTGCGCCGATCGTCTGCAAGGCTGGACGAACGCGCGTGGCGATGCCGTGGCTCTGGGTCTTGCGCGCATGTTTATCCACCAGATTGACCTGCAAGTCCCCAAGTTCGCTGGAAGCGCGCAGGTAATACTGACGCACCAGGCCATTGAAATTGATCGGCGCCGCAGTGCCCACATACGCCTGATAATCGGTGACTTCCGGCACCGTGGTGAGGTACGCCCCGAGTTCGTGCAGCAGTGCTGCCGTCTTCTCCAACGGCGTGCCTGCCGGCATATCCACCACCACCTGAAATTCGGACTTGTTGTCGAACGGAAGCATTTTCAGCAACACCAGACGACTCACCGGCAGCACCAGGGATAAGGCGATCAGGAAAGCGATGCCAAAACCCACCCTGAGGCGATTGGCGGCACCATGATGGACGTCGAGAAGGGGCTTGAAAATGCGCCGGAACAACGGTTCGAGGCGGCGCGTCAGGGCACTGACCCC
>JAJYQG010000143.1 GCA_021794775.1 Pseudomonadota bacterium | reverse complement strand
TGGGCAGCAGCCGTCATCACCACCTTCCAGCCCGCCTGCTCGGCCACGGCGGCGACTTCCGCGTGATCCGTGGCCACGATCACCTCCTGCGCCCCGCTTGCCCGCGCGCGCTCGGCGCAGCGCAACACCATGGGAACGCCACCGATGTCGGCCAACACCTTGCGCGGCAAGCGCGTAGAGGCCAGACGCGCCGGAATGACCGCCACAAAAGGGACACTCACGGATTTTCGTCGTCCGGCAGGCGGCGGGCTTCTCCCTCCAGCATGACCGGGATGCCATCGCGCAACGGGTAAGCCAGTCGACAGGGAGAACATACCAGCTCCTGACGGTTGGGGCGGTGCAACAAGGGTCCCTTGCATAAAGGGCATACCAGAATTTCCAGAAGACGCTTATCCATCGATGTCCTTCGTCGCCAAGCGCGACAGCATGCGATCCACCAGCCCCTGCTCAAGATGGGCCGTGATCTGCAGATACCAGCCCCCAATCGGGCTCAAACGTCGCCATTTTATCGCATCTTTCTCGGTCATCAAAAGCGGACGGCCACGCAACTCAGGCAAATCTCCGGGACCATAACGATGATGATCGGGGAAGGTCAGGCATTCGGCCACGATGTCCCACACGTTGAGCTGCTCGAAAAATCGCTGCGGATGACCGATGCCGGCCAGCGCCACACAGGATCGTCCTGCAAACGCGCGCAGCGCGAGACGCCGGCTTTCGTCGTCGAGACTGACCCACGCCAAGGCTTCGAGCGTCATCACGCTGTGCCGTTCGATCCCCGGAGGAACCATCGGGGCTACCGTCGAAAACCCACGGTTGATCACCACCTCATCCATCTCGCGCACCCGGGCCACCGGTTCACGCAGGGGACCGGCAGGCAGCAGACGCCCATTGCCCCAACCACGCTGGCCATCCACCACCATCAACGCCAGGGTTGGCGCCAAACGACGGTGTTGCAAACCATCGTCGCAGAGCAGCACATCCACCTCGGGATGGGCCGCAAGCAGGAATGCGCCGGCGGCGACCCGGTCACGGCCCACCCATACCGGCATGCCATCGTGGGCCAGCAACAGGGGCTCATCGCCGACGACAGCAGGATCATCCGCCGGCATGACCCGCTGCGGCACGCTCACCGAAGCCCCGTAACCGCGACTGATGATGCCCGGATGCCAGCCCTGCTGCCTTAAAATGACGGCCAGGGCACGGGTCAGCGGCGTCTTGCCGGTGCCACCGACGGTCAGATTGCCCACCACCACCAGAGGGACCGGCAAATGTTGCGGCACCAGTGCCGGACGCCAGCGCAGATACCAGCCCGTCAATCGGCCAAGGGGCCTCAGACACCAGCTCAGCCATCCGCCCTGGGGGCCGTACCAAACTTCCAGCAGCAATGACTCCAGCCAGCGCCGCAAAACTCAGGGCTCCTTGGTGGTGCGCAAAACCAGATGCACGTAACCCGCTTGTCGCAACGCATCCAGCAAGGCCATCACTTGACCGTGGCTGACGTTGGCATCGGCCCCCACCACCACCGTGTCGCTGGCCGGATTACCGCCCCAGGCCCGAATGCGCTGACGCAAGTTCTCCGCCTTGTTTCCAGAGGGCAGCGCAACGCCATCAACCTGTATCTGGCCCTTCTGAAACACATCGATTTCATGGGGCTTGCCGGCAACCGGATGGGCCTGGGTTGCCTGCGGCAACTGCAAAGGCAGCCCCTGCTCATGGATGAAACGGGTCGATGCCATGAGAAAAATCACCACCACCAGCAAAATGTCGATCATCGGGATGAGGTTGATTTCCGGTTCATCGGGCAACCAACCGCGGCGAAAATTCATGGTTGCCGGTCTCCGTGCAGCACCTCCACCAGTTTGATGGCCTGTTGCTCCATGTCGCTGGCCAGGCGTTCGATGCGCCCCCGGAACAAGCGGTAAAAGATCAGGGCTGGAATGGCCACGATCAGACCCAGGGCCGTGTTGACCAGCGCCATGGCGATGCCCTGCGCCATCAGGTTGGCATCGCTGGCCGCGCCGCCACGAAACAGCGTGATCATGCCCAACACGGTTCCCAGAAGGCCCAGCAGCGGGCTGACCGTGGCCAGGGTACCGAGCAGGCCGACCCTTTGTTCCAGTTCAACCACGACGGCCCTGCCCGCTTCTTCAATGGCCTCTTTCATCACCTCACGGGAATGGCGCTCGTTGCGCAACCCAGCGGCCAGAACACGGCCCAGAGGCGCACCCTCATCGAGGCGCTGCACCAGGTCCTGCGAACGCAAGGGCTGCTTCAGCTGATGCAAGGTGTCGTCCAGCAAACCAGGGGGAAGAACCCGCCGGGGCATCAAGGCAAACCAGCGATCCAGAATGATGGCCAGAGCCACCACCGACACGAGCAACAACAAGAGGCTGGGCCAACCAGCCGACATCCACCCCGACAGCACGTCATTTCCCTCCCGAACCGGAAAAACCGCTCCAGTGTATCGGATTGCACCATGTTTGTGGATTCGCAGCGCACGAACCCATCCATGTTAACCTGATGCCAAGGGGGACCCGATCCACCCCTGGGGTTTTCCACAATCTTTGTGGATAAGTTTGTGTGAAATGCCTCGTCATGTCATACAACCCTATAACTTTGTTACACTTTGTTTGCGTCGTAGAATTTTTACACAGCTGCACTTCGAACCACTTTTTTCTTGACAAATGCCATTCTTCCGCCAACCCCAGTCGTTAAAGCCTTATGAACCCAAATCCCGATAGTGATAGGTCTTACAGACCCATTTCT
>JAJYQG010000158.1 GCA_021794775.1 Pseudomonadota bacterium | reverse complement strand
TGGTCGAAGCTCAGCGCCAAGCCCGTCAAACCGCTCCTTTGGCCCTGACTTTATTCTGGGGTGGTGACAAATGGGGCCGGGATGTGGGTGTCAAGGTGCTGAAGGGTACTGAAACTTCGGTATGGGTTGGCTTGGCTTCCGCTGCTTTGACGACCCTGTTGGGGACTCTGTTTGGCGCGTTGGCCGGCTATCTGGGGGGGGTGGTGGACGACCTTCTGAATGGGCTGTATGGCATTCTGACCGCCATCCCCTACTTGCTGCTGGTGTTTGCGGTAGCGGCTGTGTTCCAGCAGAAAGGGGTATTGCCCCTCATTCTGATTCTGGGTTTGACGGGTTGGACCGGCGTGTTTCGTCTGGTGCGGGCGGAGTACATGAAGCATCGCCAGCGGGAATATGTGCTGGCTGCTGGCGCGCTGGGAGCCTCGCATGCGCGGCGCATCTGGGTTCACATCCTGCCCAACGTGAGCCACATCGTGCTGGTTCAGTTTTCCCAAAATTTGGTGGGGTTCATCAAATCCGAAGTGATCTTGAGTTTTCTTGGTTTTGGTGTGCCCGTCAGCTCGGTATCCTGGGGCAGCATGCTCAATGAAGCGCAAAATGAACTGATTTTGGGCAAATGGTGGCAACTGGTGGTGACGACCGCCGTTATGGCGTTGTTCGTCACGGCGCTGAGTTTGCTGACCGATGCCCTGCGCGACGCGCTGGATCCAAGGTTGTCGGCATGAGCATAAGCCTGCTCAGGGTGGAGCGTTTGTCGGTGCGTTTTATGCGGCGTGGCAAACCCCCCGTGCACGCTGTTTCGGCGGTCAGTTTTGAAGTCAGGCGTGGCTCGATGGTGGCATTGGTCGGTGAGTCCGGCAGTGGCAAATCGGTGACGGCCTTGGCGTTGCTGGGGTTGCTACCCCAGGCTCAAGCTCGCATCGATCCCGATAGCCGCATTTTTTGGGGCAGCGAGAATCTGTTGATGGCATCGCAACGTCGTTGGCGGGCGTTGCGCGGCCAGGGGATCGCCATGATCTTCCAGGATCCACAGAGCGCCCTGAATCCTGTCCTGACCATCGGCTTTCAGTTGGCCGAAGCCCTGCGACGGGGTGGGGTATCGTCCCATGATGTGCGCAAACGGGCTCTGGAACTGCTGGTTCAGGTGGGGATAGATCGACCGGAAGCGCGCTGGCGCAGTTACCCCCATGAATTGTCGGGCGGTCAGCAGCAACGCGTCATGATTGCCATGGCGATCAGCGCCAAGCCACAGCTGTTGATCGCCGATGAGCCCACCACGGCCCTCGATGTGACGGTGCAACGCCAGATCATGGTGTTGCTCAAGCGCTTGCAACAAGAACTGGGCCTGGCGCTGTTGTTCATCACCCATGATTTGGCGCTGGTGGGCGAATTTGCCGATGAGGTGGTGGTGATGCGCCAGGGGGCGGTGGTGGAGCAAGGGGCGGCGCATGACCTGTTGCATCGGCCGCAGGCCCATTACACGCGCGCCTTGCTGGCCTGTCGTCCGACGTTGGCGCTGAACGTCGCACGCTTGCCGATCATTGGCGTGACCGGCGAGGTGCAATGGCCCCTCGAGCGCCCTGTTGCCCCCCGTCCGATGACGGGTGAGGTGGTCCTGGCTGTGGAGGGTATCGGTAAAACCTACGTCACCCGCGATCGTGCCTGGAAAAAGGTCAGGCAACAGGCTCTGCAACCCATCAGCTTTACCCTCCAGGCTGGGCGCACGTTGGGGGTGGTGGGTGAGTCGGGATCGGGAAAATCGACCTTGGCACGCATGGTGGCGGGGATTCTGCCACCGGATGAAGGTCGCCTGCGTTTCACGGCACGCTCCGATGTCACGCCGGGCTATGCCGTGCAGATGGTGTTTCAGAACCCTTTTGCTTCGCTCAATCCGCGTTTTACGGTGGCTCAGTTGTTGCAGGAACCGCTCAAAATCCATCGCCTCGGGGCGTCGGACGATGAACGGCGCCATCAGGTCTTGCGCTGGCTTGAGCGGGTAGGTCTGCCAGAAGATGCCATGGAGCGCTACCCCCATGAATTTTCCGGGGGGCAGCGTCAACGGCTGGCCATTGCCCGTTGCTTGACGCTCAGTCCCAGGGTTTTGATCTGCGATGAGTCGGTGGCGGCGCTGGACGTTTCGATCCAAGCTCAAATACTTAATCTTCTTAAAGATTTACAGGATGAACTTGGGATGAGTTATTTGTTTATTTCGCACGATCTCTCGGTGGTGCGTTTCATGGCCGATGAGCTTCTGGTGTTGCAGGCCGGACAGGTCATGGAGCGTGGCCCAGTGGATGACGTGCTGCAGCGGCCGACAAGCGGGTATACGCGCCAGCTTCTGGAGGCGGTACCGCGCATCAGAGATTAATGTTGTGGATGTTTCTTTGCATGGCCGGCATGCTTGCTGGCGTGACTGCTGCTGTGGTTTTTGTGGGTCTGTTTGCCGTGATGCTGAGCGTGATGCGAAGACGATGCCTTGGTATTCGTTTTTTCATGGTGTGCGCCACCACGGGTTTTTCGTGGGTGAGCCGCCAGAGCGGGTGCACTCAGTTCTGCTTCCGGCCTGACATCTTTGATCTCGGTAGGGTTATCCTGGGGCGTGGTTTTGTCGCTGTTGGCGGTGGGCACCAGAATCAAGCCCCCACCGGCCAATTTGCGGTTGGCGGCAATGCCATTGACGCGTTTGAGCTCATCGCCGGTCATGCCGTATTCCTGGGCAACCCGTTCCAGAGGCTCACCACGGTGCAGGCGGTGAGGTGCCCAGGACACCAGCTGGGCCTGGGAGTCTGCCAGCCGGGT
>JAJYQG010000226.1 GCA_021794775.1 Pseudomonadota bacterium | reverse complement strand
CCGATCTACCCTTTGCGGCGCGGGGATTGCGCGAGGCACGTTTCATGATCGACGGCGACTACACGGTTCGGGTTAAGGTGAGCCAGATGATCAAGGATTTGAGTTACGAGATTGACCAGTTTGAACGGCATGGGGTGCCATGTCCGCTGCATCGTGCAGCACGCAGCGCTTTTGAGTGGGCTCTTGATAAGGGGTATGGCGAGTCAGATTCCACCATTCTTGCCAAATTGTACGAGGAAGAAGCCCAGAAAAACCGTACAGGAGCTTGACAAGCGGCGCTGGCAGCGTGCAGAACCTGTAGTAGGGTGACTGACCGGCGCAGCGGGCGAGCTTAAGATCGGTCAACGGGGCAGAGATGCCCCGTTCTTGCGTTCGATAGACAGCGCGAACCCATGTCCGAGAAGGGGTAACAGCAACATGGGGACAGCGAATAGCGTGGAGGGCGACCAGGTGGTGTAAATCCTGGCTGCGGCCATGACACCCAACGCCTGTCCTAAAAAAAACAGAGAAGCGAACAACGACACAGCCGTTCCTCTCAGCTCAGGTGCCATTTGTGTCGCGTGGGTTTGAAGCGTGTTGTGCAGAAGGTAATAACCAAAACCGATCAGGCTTCCCGCAGGCAGGGCCCAACCCCATGGAGGAGCAAGGGCCAAGATGAACCACGCGATGCCCAGCGATATTCCACCCAGACGAGCCAGACCGGTTTCCCCCAGTCGGGCGACAAAGTGTCGCGCCAGCAAGGTATAACTGAAACCGCCCAGCCCAAAGGTCGCCATGATCATGCTGGCATGGGTGAGCGACAAACCCTCTTTCTGGTGCAGAAACGTTGGAATCAAGGCCAAAGGGCCGAAAACCAGAGCGCCTTCGATGGCGACGGTCAAGAGAATGTGACGGGCCCAGGGAAGGTGGAGTACGGCCACCCACTGATGCAACAAGGATGGATGGCTCGATACAGGACGGCGTGACCCAATAACCACAGGGTTGTGACGCGCTTCGTGCAGTACCCGTATGCCGACAACCCAATACAGACAGGCCATGAAACCAAAGGCCCAGTGGTAACCGACCAAGTCGGTGACAGCTCCGCCAATAAACTGTCCACCGATCACGCCCATGATTTGGCCTCCCAAGAAGCGGGCCAGTGTGGCTTGGCGTTGTTCGTAATGGGTGGTATCGCCGATCCATGCCATGGATAGCGGAATGATGCCCGCCGCAGTCGCTCCGCTGAGGAGTCGTGCCAGGATGAGCTGGTCTAAGGTTTGGGCCAGGAAAGCGCCAAGACTGCCGACCAGGCAGGCCAGGGTTGCCCAGGCGATGAGCCGGTACTTGCCGACTTTCTCGCTCAGTGGCCCGAAAAACAGCTGCATGACGCCATACGCAATGGAGAAGTCCGAGACTACCGCGATGGTACTTTCGGCCGAGGTATGGAACTGGTGCATCAGCGCTGGGAGCATCGGGTCGCAGAGGCGCACGGAGGACGCACTGGCAAAGGCTGAAAGAGAAAGCAGAAACACCGCGCGACGATGTTCTTGAGGCATAGGTGAAGCATTCATGGTGCGAGCCAGCCAAACGTACGCATCGACTGGATGGTAAAACTGGCCAGCCGCTGGTGTCCTTCCGGTGTTGGATGGATGAGGTCGGCAAAAAGCCAATGGGAGAGGTTGTCGGGGGTCGCGCCAGATGCTGTGTTGGGTGTGTTCAGGTTGCAGAAAAGGACATCGGGTAACGCGGGAGAGCACCAGGGATTTTTCACATCGGTAAACCCGTAAAAAGAGGGTTCGTCCAACACTCTGTTGAAAAGTTCGTGGGCATCGACGACCTTGGCTGAAGAATGTTGCAACCCCAGGAGCAGACGTTGGTTGAAGCGATCGATCAGCAGGGATAAGACATGGCAGCTTGATGTGGCATTCTGCCGATCGCATTCATGGCCTTCTGGTATGGAGTGGGGCATGGTGTGCAGGGTATAGGGCAAACCCAATCCGAAAGGCGTTCGTGCCATATCGGGTAGCGTATAAACCATGAGATAACGGGCACCATGGTGAACGATGCGGCGGGCAATGGCTGTTGCATTGTCTGCCGCCTGATCCATGCTGGTCATGGCGTGATGGAGAGAAATTTGGTAAGCGTTGAGCAAAGCCCGGGTTCCCGCAGCCTGTTGTTCCACCGGGCCTGCTCCAGGGTCAAGGATCAGAGCATGGGACACATCCTGCTGAACGGTGTTCGAGAGTTCAAGGAGGAAGTTCTTGAAAGCAGCCAGCACGTCATTGTTCCCGGCAAACAGGATGACCAACTGGCGGTCGTCGAAACGGCCGAACTGGGCCAAGTAATCGGTCACTTGCCGCGAGACCGGCAGGGCTGGCGCCCCATTGTCAGCGAGACGGGCATTTTTGGCGATGCGTGCCCCTCCTTCGGCAAAATCGAGGCAATCTGGTTTGCCAGAGGGAAGGGGGGTGCTGAAAGTACAGAATGAGCGACGATGGGTTAGATGACCGGAACGAAGAAGGTAGGTGGTGGATGTACCAGTACCGTAGGTGATCACATTGGGGTGCAGAGTAAGGTGCAGCATGTGGGCAACCCTCTCTGGCCAAACAAAAGAGTAGGGCTCGTTGACGGTGAATTGTCCTCCACTCGCATAGGGCAATCCTCTGAAGGCCGTGGCGGCATTGGTCCCAAGTCCGTAAACTTTAACGGCTTGGCCGGTATAGGTGCCCATGTCGGACAGACTGTCGCCAAAGACCACCAACCCATCGAATCCTTGGGGCGGAGGATGGTTGGGGGCGTTCTGCCCCACGAGGTTTTCCATCGTGGCGACGGTGTTCTCAGAATTTGGCGAAGGGCTACAGCCGACGCACAACAGGGCGATGAGGAGTAAAATCGGGCGCAAAGGTGGCACGGGGGTACAGGGTCGTTGCAGTGGGAATCGAGCATCAAGTTACCAGAATATCGCAAACAGGAAAAGAAAGTGGGGCATTTGGCCTGGATTTTGGGTATCAGTCTTCGAAGGAGATCAAGAATCATGAAGAGGGTCTTGTCGCAACGGATGGTGGTGTTGTACGGTGGCGTCCTCCTCTTGGCCGCTTGTACCAAGACAGAGTCGGTGGGTACGCCAGGAAATGTTGATGCGCGCATTCGCCCGGTGGGAGAGGTCACGATGGAGGCAGCTCCTTCATCGGCTACGGAACAGCCTACGAATGCTTCCGTCAGTCAGGTCAGCACGGTTCATCCGTGAGCGTATACGTCATCGGTGATGTCCAGGGCTGTCTTGAGCCTCTTGAGCGTTTGCTCACGGTTCTGCCCCTCAAGCGCGAGGATGAACTGTGGTTTGTCGGGGATCTGGTGAACCGCGGGCCCCATTCTCGTGAAACGGTGCATCTGGTTCGCTCTTTCGGGGCGCGTGCGACCGTGGTGCTGGGCAATCATGACCTGCATTTGCTCTGTGTCGCGGAAGGGACAACCCATGAGCGACAGGGGGACACCTTGAAGTCCATTCTTGAGGCAGATGATCGCCAGACGTTGTTGCGCTGGATGCGCCACCAACCCATCTTGCATCATGCCCAAGGGGCGACCATGGTGCATGCTGGGCTGTTGCCTCAATGGACGGTTGACCAGGCTGTTTTGCTTGCCCGCGAGGTGGAAGCTGTGTTGCGAAGCGACCATTATCGCGATTTTCTGGCGCTCATGTATGGCAACACGCCGACCCGCTGGGATGACGGCCTGCAACAAGTCGAGCGTTGGCGAACCATCGTCAATGGTATGACGCGTCTGCGTATCTGTTCGCCAGAGGGCGACATGGAATTTGGGTATAAGGGTTCGTTGCAGGGAGTGCCATCCGGGTATTTGCCTTGGTTTGCCGTGGCAGGTCGACGCAGTCGCGGTCAATGTGTTTTCTGTGGCCATTGGTCTGCACTCGGGCTGCATGCGGGGACAGATGTCCAAGGGCTGGACACCGGTTGTTTATGGGGAGGTCCGCTGACAGCCATGAGAATTGAAGACCGTGCGCTATTTCAGGTGGAAGGGATGCCGCGCAGCGCCAGTTCTCGGGTCAGGGTATGAAGGTTGTGGGCTATCTGGCGCCGATCCGTGCCCAACGCGTGGATGTTGCAGGGTAGGCCGGGTGATAGGGTTGCCGTGCAGGGCGGGCTACGCAGAATGCGGCGCAGGGAATCCATGAAGGTCATGTCACCCACGAAGGGATAAGCGCAATCTGTTTCCCCTAGTGGGTGGTGGTAACGTAAAGCGACGGGCAACAGCGTGGCGTTGCAGTCGAGAGGAGCTTGAAGCAAGGATGTCTTGAAGGGCAACACATCCTCGCCGGTACTGGTGGTTGATTCGGGAAAAAGCCCCAGATCCTCTCCCGTACTCAGTACAAGGGACATGGCCCGACCGATTTCCAGGGTTTGTCGCTTGGAAGAACGATCGATGAACAAGGTCCCTGTTTTGGCTGCCAGCCACCCGAGCAAAGGCCATTGTCGAACCTCGGATTTGGAAATGAAGCGCACTGGGTGAACGGAAAGGATGATGAAGATATCGACCCACGAAATGTGGTTCGAGGTCAGGAGAAAAGGTCCGTCCACAACGGGCCAAGGGCCGTTGACTTGTACGGTGAGGCGCAAAAGGCGCAACAACTTCGCCGCCCAGTTGCGTATCAAGGCGTGCCGGCGCGTTGCGTTGCACCAAGGCCAAATCAGCCATAGGGTCAATACCCCGCGACCCATGTGCGCAATGAGTGCCAGCGCACGAAGCGCAATACCCACATTGTCCCCGTTTACAGACCAAAACCGAAGCGGTCGCGCAAGCTTCGGTCAACTGAGGCGCGGTTGAAGCGGTGATTCTGGCCGCCACGGTGGGCAATCTTCAGCGATCCCAGCAAAGAGGCCAAACGACCGCTGCGCTCCCAATCCCAGCCATGGTTCAGGCCATACAGCAGACCCGCGCGGTAGGCGTCGCCGCAACCGGTTGGATCGACGACTTCCTGAGCTGGGACCGAAGGGATATCCAGCATGGTTTGCTGGGTGAAAATACGCGAACCTGCTGCGCCGCGAGTCATGATGGCGGCTTCGACGCGATGCGCCAGATGCTCGAAAGGAACTCCCGTTTTGTCAGCCAGCAGCTGCGCTTCGTAATCGTTGACCGCCAGCCAGCTGGCTTGATCGATCATGGTGAGGAGCTCTGGGCCACTGAAAAGTGGCAACCCCTGTCCCGGATCAAACAAGAAAGGGATGCCCGATTCATGAAAGGCGCGAGCATGTCCCATCATGCCTTCACGACCATCGGGCGATACAACACCCAGGGTAACACCGGTCATGTTTTTGACCGAGTTGGTGTGAGAGTGGGTCATGGCCCCTGGGTGAAAGGCGGTAATCTGGTTGTCATCCAGATCGGTGGTGATGAAAGCTTGTGCGGTATAACTGTCGAGGATCGTTCGCACCCCTTGCAGATCGAGATCCCAAGATTCCAGACGGGTTCGGTAGGGAGCGAAGTCATCCCCCACAGTGGCCATGATGAGGGGTTTTTCGTCCAGCTGGACGAGGTTGTAGGCAATGTTGCCAGCCGTTCCACCGAACTCGCGGCGCATATCGGGAACCAGAAAAGCGACGCTGAGTTGATGGATATGTTCGGCAAGAATATGGTGCTTGAAATGGTCCGGGAAGACCATGATGGTGTCATAGGCCAAGGACCCGCACAGGAGGATGCTCATGGATGGGCCAGCGCCTTAGCGGAGAGTCGACAAAGCAGCCTCGTAATTGGGTTCGTTCTTGATTTCTTCCACCAGTTCGGTGTGAAGCACCGTATCGTGCTCATCCAGTACGACCACAGCACGTGCGGTAAGGCCGCGCAGGATGCCGCCAGCGATGCCGACACCATAGGCCGTATGAAAGGCGCGATCGCGAAACGTGGAGAGAATGTCGACGTTCTTGATGCCTTCGGCGGCACAGAAACGAGCCATGGCAAAGGGGAGGTCGGCAGAGATGACCAGAATGACGGTATTGTTGAGTTGCGCCGCCATTTCGTTGAATTTGCGCGTCGAGGTGGCGCATGTTGGGGTATCAAGGCTGGGTACGATGTTGAGAATCTTGCGTTTACCTGCGTAGCTGGCGAGGGTTCTGTCGCTCAGATCCTGAGCCGTCAGCGAAAAATCGGGGGCTGTCTGGCCGTTATGGGGAAGGTTGCCTTCGATGGGAACGGGTTGTCCGCCCAGGGTGACTGTGGTCATGATTTCTCCTCGGTTTGGGTTTCTGTGAATAAAGAGTGTGGTAACCAAGCTACAACAGTTTCTGATACGCTTCGGCAGACAGCAATTCCAAGAAACTTTGATCCTGTTCCGGGCGTACGCAGACAATCCAGTGATCGTAGGGTGATTGGTTGAGTATTTCAGGGTTTTGGCGTACTCGCTCGTTTACTGAGGTGATGATACCCGTGATCGGAGATGTGACATCGGATGCAGTCTTGACCGATTCCAGCGTGGCGCAGGGTTTGCCTTCAGACACCGGAGTTCCAGGCTCGGGCAGCATGGCGAACATCAGATCGCCCAGTTCTGACTGGGCAAAATCGGTGATGCCGATTTCACAGATCCCATCGGGCAAACGCTTGGCCCACTGATGGGTTGCACGGTAACGGCGATCTGCGGGAACAGGCATATGAAACTCCGTATCACGGGACAAAGCGTCAGTATACCTGCTTCACCCCATGCAGGCAGACCCAGCCATCCTTCTGTCCGGCGACACTCAGGAGGCATGTGGGAGCGTAAGCTGCGCAGACCAGATGCGCTTGTGTTGCCAGGACGCCCGACAACGTGAGCCATCCTCCCGGGCGGAGGCGTTGCAGCAGCAGCGGAGCCAGCACGATGAGCGGGTTGGTCAAAATATTGGCAACGATACCATCAAAGACGATGTCATCGGCCAGTTGGTCGGGTTCGTAGAAGGCAATGTCGACATTGTTGCGCAGGGCGTTGTCACGGGCCGTTGCGACAGCGACAGGATCGATATCGACGCCGATCGGAGCAGGGGCACCCAGGAGCGCGGCAGCCAGCGTCAGGATGCCCGATCCACAGCCATAATCCAGCAAGCGTTCATGCAGGGGGCGATGGGCGAGCAACCATTGCAGGCAGAGCAATGTGGTGGGATGACTGCCGGTTCCAAAAGCCTGTCCGGGGTCGATGCGGAGGTTGATGGCGTGTGGGTCGGGAAGCTCGTGCCATGTCGGGACAATCCAGAGCCCGGAACCGACAGGAATCGGCTCGAACTGGCTTTGGGTCAGACGTACCCAGTCTTGGTCTTCGACGGCATGCTGGGAGCGGATTTCAATCTTGCGTCCAATGCAAGCGCTTACTTCCGATACGAATGCTTCTACGTCAGAACCAGTAGACAGTAGAACCTCGATTTGACAATGGGGCCACAGGCCGAACTGCGGAGAGTCGGGCTCACCAAACACGGGGTTGTCGCCGTCATCGCCGTCCTGTGGCTCCACCGTCACGGCCAACGCACCTTGCTCGGACAAAACGTCGGATAAAGCTTCAGCCTCAACCTGCTCACAGAACAGCTTCAGTTGTATCCAGCTCATGGGGTCACCGAGTTAGGACTGACGATCGCGCGCCAGCTTTTCTTCGAGGTAGTGAATGCTGGTGCACCCTTCCTGGAAAGAAGGGTCCTGAAGCAATTGCTGATGCAGGGGAATGTTGGTTTTGATGCCCTCTACCACCATTTCCGACAAGGCAATCCTCATGCGTGCCAAGGCTTGTTCGCGGGTAGCGCCATGGGTCAGAACTTTGGCAATCAGGGAATCGTAATGCGGTGGGACGAAATAGTTGTGGTAGATGTGGGAATCGACCCGTACCCCAGGCCCCCCTGGGGCGTGGTACTGGGTGATGCGGCCAGGTGACGGGATGAAGGTAAAAGGATCTTCGGCGTTGATGCGGCATTCGAGTGCATGGCCGCGCAAATGGACATCTTTCTGTTTCCAGGCCAGTTTTTCTCCGGCGGCGATGCGGATTTGCTCCTGAACGATGTCGATACCGGTGATCAATTCCGTCGCAGGATGTTCTACTTGAACCCGGGTATTCATTTCGATGAAATAAAATTCTCCGTTTTCGTAGAGAAATTCGAAGGTGCCTGCGCCACGGTACTGGATGCGACGACAGGCATCGGCGCAACTGTCTCCGATCTTCTGGCGCAAGGCCGCCGAAATGCCGGGCGCTGGCGCTTCCTCGATGATCTTTTGATGTCGCCGCTGCATGGAGCAATCGCGTTCGCCCAGCGTGATGGCGTGGCCATGTTCATCGGCCAGTACCTGAATCTCGATGTGGCGTGGCTGGGCCAGATACTTTTCCATGTAAACCGTATCGTTGCCAAATGCGGTACGGGCTTCGTTGCGGGTGAGTTCGAGAGAAGAGATCAAGTCTTCTTCACGGGTTACGACACGCATGCCTCGTCCGCCACCGCCTGCAGAAGCTTTGATCAGAACAGGATAACCAATGTCCTGGGCGAGCTTTCTGAGTTCTTTGGGATCGTCCGGAAGCATACCTTCGGAACCTGGAACGACAGGAACGCCAGCGGCCTTCATGGCGGCTTTGGCACTGATCTTGTCACCCATGAGTCGTATGGTTTCGGGACGCGGTCCAATGAAGACGAAGCCGCTGTTTTCCACCCGTTCGGCAAAATCGGCGTTTTCAGACAGAAAACCATAACCCGGGTGAATGGCCTCGGCGCCAGTGACTTCAGCAGCAGCAATGATGGCCGGAATGTTGAGATAGCTCAGTGCCGAGGAAGCCGGACCGATGCATACCGACTCATCTGCCAGAACGACCGCTTTGGCATCGGCATCGGCTTCGGAGTGCACCGCCACGGTTTTGATGCCCAGTTCGCGGCAGGCGCGCAGGACTCGCAGGGCAATCTCGCCACGGTTGGCGATCAGAATTTTATCAAACATGGCAGGCGACTCCCTCGTGCTCAGGCGGTCGCAATGACAAAAAGTGGTTGCCCGTATTCAATGGGTTGACCATTTTCAACCAGAATGCGACGGATGGTTCCTGTGACATCGGATTCGATTTCGTTCAACAGCTTCATGGCTTCGATGATGCACAGCGTCTGTCCTTCATTGATGCTTTGGCCAATTTCCACAAAAGGTGGCGCGCCCGGCGACGGGGAACGGTAGAAAGTTCCCACCATGGGGGATTTGACGATATGCCCTTCGGGTTCGGGGCTGCTGACTTCCGGGGCTGGGACGATGGGCGCAGCCACGGCGGGAGCGGCCATGGCGTTGATTTGGGTGAGGGGATAATGGGGAACGCTGGAGCCAAATTTGGCGATCCTGACTTTTTCTTCGCCTTCGGTGATTTCCAGTTCGGCAATGCCGGATGCTTCGACCAGATCGATCAGTTTCTTCAGCTTTCTCAGGTCCATGGTTATGCCTTATGCAAGAAATATTCGAGGGCCATCTCATAACCCCGTGTTCCGAGTCCTGCGATCACGCCGTTGGCGATGGCCGATATATAGGAGAGATGACGGAAAGTTTCACGGGCGTGGATGTTCGACAGATGAACTTCGATAAAAGGGAGGGCCACGGCCGATAACGCATCGCGCAGCGCTACGCTGGTATGGGTGAGCCCTCCAGGGTTGATGACAATGGCTTGGCTGCCGTCGACCTTGGCGTCGTAGAGGCGGTCGATGATGGCCCCTTCCCAGTTGCTTTGGAAGCAGTCCAATAGCGCTCCGCGGGTTGCGGCGAACTCATGCAGACGGGTATCGAGTTCAGCAAGAGTGACGGTTCCATACACACCGGGTTCGCGGCTACCCAGCGCATTAAGGTTGGGGCCGTGAATGATGAGAATCTTTTTCATGGCGCGATTTTCCTCCAAAATAACAGGAAATGTCCAGAAATTTAGAGAAAATCAGCACCGTTCTAAAAAACTTCTGACATTGGGATAGTACCACTGCAGGTTTAATTCCTGTTTGATCCTGTGGTTATGAAGGCGGCGCGATTCGCTTAAAAAACTCAGGCTCATGGGGGAAAGGTGCTGCTTGAGCTGGTCGAACGGGAGCGTGGTCGGCACGGGTAGGCCAAAATGTTGGGCCAGCAGGGTATAAAACTGGAGGACGGTCAGCGGTTCATCATCCACGGTGTTGTACACCCGTTGTGGTTTCCCATGATGCAGGGCAGCCAATATCGCGCGCGCCAGATCGGTGGCATGGATGTGGTTGGTCCAGGGATTGCTGTCGGGTAGAGGGTCGCCCCGTCGTAGACGATCGAGTGGCAAGCGCCCAGCATCGTAAATTCCGGGCACACGCAGGATCGATATGCGGCACCCCGTGTTGCGGCCAAATCGACGCAGTTGCATCTCGGCATTGGCCCTTCGAAGCGCTCGCGCCGTTTCGGGGCGGGCCGCTCCGGTTTCATCTGTCCAGGTTCCGTGGCAATTGCCATACACGCCCGTGGTGCTGATGTAGACTAAGCGCTGTGGTAGAATTTTGCTGCCCTGCAATGCGCAGAGAAGACGTTGCGTGCGCGTATCTGTTGGCCCGGATGGTGTGGGCGGAGCGAAATGCAGTACGGTGCTGGCCAGACCGCCGAGCCTTTCCAGCGATCTCGGGTTATCCAGATCTCCAAGAATAGGGACGGTGCCCTGCTCGCGCCAGTATCCCATGGATTGGGTATCCCGGCATAGAGCGAATACCCGGCCTGCATTGGGCAGCAGGGGGTATACCCGTCGAGCAATGGCGCCGGCGCCGACAATCAGATAGGGGCCCATCGGCGCATTGTATCGGTTTTGGACAACATTTGAGAGAGCGGTCATGGCATTCGTTACAGTTCAACCGAGCGGACATCGTTTCGAGGTTCAGGAAGAGGAGACCATTTTGCAGGCGGCCTTGCGTGAAGGGGTTGGTTTGCCCTACGGTTGTCGCAGCGGTGCGTGCGGCAGTTGCAAGGGTAAAGTGCTGGACGGCCGGGTAACACATCGGCCTTATCAGGCAACAGCCTTGACGCAGGACGACCTTAACCACGGGAAAGCCTTGTTCTGTTGCGCCGTGCCTGAGGGGGATGTGGTGATTGAGGCCCGCGAGGTTAACGGGTTTCAGGATATGCAGATCAAGAAGCTGCCATGTCGGGTTGAGTCGATCGAAAGGCCCAACCACGACGTGGTTATCCTCAAACTTAAGCTCCCGGCCAACGAGCGATTTGATTTCATGGCTGGGCAGTACATCGATTTTTTGCTCAAGGATGGGAAACGGCGCAGTTTTTCTCTGGCCAACTCGCCGCACGATGCGGCTTTGCTGGAATTGCATATCCGCCATTACCCCGGCGGCAATTTTTCAGGCTTTGTGTTCAATGAATTGAAAGAGCGTGCGATTCTGCGTTTCGAAGGTCCGTTGGGGGCTTTTGTGCTGCGTGAAGATTCGGAAAAACCGATGATTTTTATGGCGGGAGCCACGGGTTTTGCGCCGATCAAAGGATTGATCGAATATGCGCGCCATCGCAACATTCAGCGTCCCATGACCCTCTATTGGGGAGTTCAAGCGCGGGCCGATCTCTACCAATTGGAGGTCGTGCAGTCTTGGGAAAAGCATCTGCCACACTTCCGGTTTGTGCCGGTTTTATCCGAACCTTTGCCAGAAGACCATTGGTCTGGACGCACCGGTTGGGTGCATCAAGCGATTCTGGATGATTTTGAGGACCTGTCGGGGTATCAGATTTATGCTTGCGGCGCTTCGCGTATGGTGGAAGCCGGGTTCCGTGCGTTTACTGAGAGCCGTGGTTTGCCGGAAGGCGAGTTTTATTCCGATCCCTTTGTGCCATCGGGGACCTGATGGGGGGCACGATCTTCTCCTGAGATTTCCGAACCCAGGCGTTTCCCCAGACCTTCCATCGCGGTTCTGACGGCGATGTCGCTCCGGCGACCCTGAGACAGGTAGCGATCGCGCTTGTCGGGTTGGTTCGATTCATGCGCTGAAAGCGCGCCGAGCATCAGGCAGATGGCCATTTCTTCCTTGCCTTTAAGGGCCTGTGAGGCCAACTTCTCGGCCCGTTTCGTGTCGCCAGAAAAGTAGGCGGTTATTCCTTGCATAAGTGCCAAACGCGCTTTGGTTCGGGTGCGATGCAGGTGGTAGTCGCGCATGCGCGCGGGCAACTTCCAGATGCGAATGACCAGGGTGATGCTCAAGTTGAGGGCCAGCAACAGCAGCAGCAGACCGACGCCGAATACATGCAGCGATATTTCCATACGCCACGGAGCTGCCACGATCAGTACATAGCCCGAATGGATATGCAGCGCAATGACCGTCACGGCAATCAACAGAACCAAAACGGTTACCCAGGTCAGCAGTTTGATGGATGCATGCCCCGTGCTGCATGAACAGCGGCGAGGGTTGCGCTGATGTCCGGGATATGCAAACTGACGGGGGTCGCCGCCAATTGGTGAATACCGGATTCAAAGCTTAAGGTGGCCACCGAAGAGCGGTCGAAGTAACGATCG
>JAJYQG010000088.1 GCA_021794775.1 Pseudomonadota bacterium | reverse complement strand
TTCATATTTGACACTTTACAGGAATCCTGGTTACGATACAATGTCTACTTCAAAACAAGGACGCCTGCGGCGCCCGCGCTATCCTTCCCCGCCCTAAAAGGCGAGGTTTGACGCGTATTCCGATCAACGCAAATCGAGATCAATGTCGAGGTTTCGACGAGTCCCTTGGCGGGAGCGATCCGTCAATCCCTTGCTCGATCATGGCGACAAAATCGGCGTACCCGTAATCCATGATGTCGCAATCATCGGTGTAGCGTTCGGCTATCGGCGTATCGCAGTACCCGCAAACCGAATGGATCTTGACGAGAGATCCATCCTCGCGCTCGATCCACGAGTTGCCACTGGCCTCCTGATGGATCATCAGAGAATAGTCGTCGAGGTCAAAGTAAAGTTGGTGACTGGTCCCGTCGTAATACTCGCCGGACGCCATGCCCTCGAAGAACTCGAGCAAAACTTCCTGGTTGTCCAGTGATTCAATTATTTCGCTTGCGCTGGTTTTTTGGTCGGTCATGGTAGCACCTCGGTTAAAGATTGAATCTTGCGATAATGGCAACTCATTGGATGGGTGGAATTTTAACACGACGGGCACGGAGAGCAGATAGACGCTCAACGGGTTCCAATAGTAAACTGGTTCCACGAAAAAGGAGAACGAAATGAGCGTCAATAGACCAAACAACGACGGTTGATTGCGGGCTGGTCGCCATGATGGAGAGGTTTGGGGGCGCGATGAAAGAGTCTTCTAAGCCGCCTGTCGCCCGGCATTATGGGTGCGCAGAGCGACGGCGGATAACCATTCATTTTGATCTCGGCACAACTTAAATTCCTTCTAAGCCGCCTGTGCGGCGGATAACAAAAACTGTCAGAGCCGCTTTACTGCGTGCACCTTCTAAGCCGCCTGTGCAGCGGATAACTTTTGCCTTCGTACTCCGGCTCGTCTGTTAAACTTCTAATCCGCCTGTGCGGCGGATACCGCTAGTGGCCTGTTTGAATCCGGAGCTGAGAACTTCTAAGCCGCCTGTGCAGCGGATAACCCAACCGCGCCGGAAATGACCCAGATCGTCCCCTTCTAAGCCGCCCGTGCGGCGGATAACTGGAGATCCAGTAACGAAAAGTCGCCGTACTCCTTCTAAGCCGCCTGTGCGGCGGATAACAAAGAGCGTCCGTTGAGGGGTGAAGTGTTCTCCTTCTAAGCCGCCTGTGCGGCGGATAACGGCCACTTCTTCTATATACCGGGCAATCACTTCCTTCTAAGCCGCCTGTGCGGCGGATAACTGCAAACTATTTTCAAAAACGCCTGACGCAACAGCATCTTACCAGATTTCTGGCGAAAATACCTTCGTTTTGGATGCCGATTGCAACGCGCTGATTATTAAAGAATCTTTCTTTGCCCGTTTTTCGAAGGTCGAATTACCCTTGGCTTCATACCTAGCCCGCCTGGCACAAGGGTAACGGTGAGCGTGTTGTGCCCATGCAGTTCCATTTCTCAAACAAATCTTCCAAGCCGCCTGTCGCGCAAAGCGATGGCGGATAACCCGTGTGTGCCGACCGACTCGGGGAACCCCTTCTTCCAAGCCGCCTGTTGCCCTGCGGGTGCGCAGAGCGTCGGCGGGAATATTGTGGATGAAATAGTCACCCTGGCAGAACTCTTCTAAGCCACCTATGCGGCGGATAACTTCGAGAGCGTCCAGCAAAGCCGGGAGCGGGACTTCTAAGCCGCCTGTGCGGCGGATAACACAACAATAAGAGAGTAATTGCCACATCTTCCCTTCTAAGCCGCCTATGCGGCGGATAACGCTGGTATGCTTTGGATTGAGAATCAACCAGTCTTCTAAGCCGCCTATGCGGCGGATAACTACAAACTATTTCCAAAAACGCCTGTCGCAACAGTATCTTACCAAGTTTCAGGCAAAAATACCTTCGTTTTGGCTGGTGTTTGTAATCAACTGATTGTTAAAGAACTTTCCGTTTCGGAATTTCAGATGGTCGGATAATAATTTGCCGGCGATTGCCGGCAAATTATCCTACTGACTGATCGCGTTGCGAATGAATGCGTATTACAAAACCGGAAGATAAACCGGCTGGTTACGATGGGACAGGCCGTACCCATTGACCGCCACGCCAGCCTCTTGATCTGCGGGTTTACTCTTGAACATCCGACGCTCAACGAACAGGCTGAACGTCTTTCCGGTCGAACGGCTGTCAATCTTCAAAAACGGGATCTTGAGTAGACAAGCGCGCTTTTGATCGCGCTCCCGATTGCTCGGCTGACTGTCTGGCGAAATCCGAAACCGATGCGCGGATGCCCACGCCCCCTTGTGCTCGGTTTCAATGAAAATGTGATTGTTCCCGGACTCAACCCCGGCAAGTGCGGCCAAGTTCCGAATGTGGGCAACCAGAAGATCCAGTGTGTTCCCATTCGTCGCAAAAACCCGGATGACTTGCCCAAACGTCGCCATACCGTTTTCCGTATCGACCCCGCACTTCAAGCCTGGGAAGTCCAGTGCAATCGGCTGCGAATTCTTGTCAATGAAGCGGTGGATCGCCAGTACCAGTTCGGCCACAGAACCGTAAGCGCCACCCGCCGAAACAAAATACGCGTTGTTCATCTTGAAGTCAACGTACGCCGTAAAATCGGAAGATCTCATTTTTCCTCTCCAGTTGTATTTTTTAGGGTCGAATTTCTGATCAAATCATGCAAAGATCAGGCGGGCACCAAGCCTCGCGACGGTTCTTCGGCTCCCAATAAGGCGCCTCACAAGCCGCATAAATCCTCGCGTATCCATCCATCGCCCAGGGCATGAAACG
>JAJYQG010000067.1 GCA_021794775.1 Pseudomonadota bacterium | reverse complement strand
ACTTTCTGGGAACTGTGGGCGCGTATTTTATAACCAATCTTCTCATTCCGCAAGTCCGACTCGACACGCAACCCCTGATCACGACACATTTTTACCACATGCTCGACGTAATCCTGCTGTCCCTCGCTGATATTCAGCACCACCGCCTGAACTGGTGCCAGCCAAAGCGGCAACGCACCCGCGTAATGTTCGATGAGAATCCCGATGAAACGCTCGATGGATCCCAGAATGGCCCGGTGCAACATGACCGGGGCCATGCGGCTGTTGTCCGGCGCCACATAGGTTGCGCCCAAACGCTCCGGCATGGAAAAATCCGCCTGGATCGTACCGCATTGCCACGTGCGCTGAAGGCTGTCGCGCAAGTGAAACTCAATCTTGGGCCCGTAAAAGGCCCCTTCGCCCGCCAAGGTTTCGTACGTCACCCCGTGATGTTCCAAAGCCTCGCGCAAGGCTCCTTCGGCTTTATCCCAAGCGGCGTCCGATCCCACCCGCGATGTCGGGCGCGTCGCCAACTTGTATTGAATGTCCTCGAAACCAAAGGCAGCGTAAACCCCCCGCAACAGGTGGATGAAATCGGTGACTTCGCCCTGAATCTGGTCCTCGGTGCAAAAAATATGGCCGTCATCCTGCGTAAACCCACGCACGCGCATGATCCCATGCAAGGCTCCGGAGGGTTCGTTGCGATGGCAAGAACCAAACTCGCCATAACGCAGAGGCAACTCACGGTAACTGCGCACGCCTTGATTGAAAAGCTGCACATGCCCCGGACAATTCATGGGCTTGACGGCAAACTCCCGCTCTTCGGAATGGGTGGTGAACATATTCTGGTGAAAATGCCCCCAATGACCGGACTTCTCCCATAAGGTGCGTTCGAGAATCTGGGGGCAGCGAACCTCCTGATAGCCGTGGTCACGGTAGACACGGCGCATCATCTGTTCGATTTCTTGCCACAAGGCCCATCCGCGCGGATGCCAAAAGACCATGCCCGGCGCTTCTTCCTGCAGATGAAACAGGTCCAGTTCCCGTCCAAGGCGACGGTGGTCGCGTTTCTCAGCCTCGGCAAGACGGTGCAGATAGTCTTCCTGATCTTGCGGGTTAGCCCAGGCCGTACCATAAACCCGAGTGAGCATGGCATTTTTGGAATCGCCACGCCAATAGGCCCCCGCCACATGGGTCAATTTGAACACACGCAGTTTGCCCGTCGAAGGGACATGAGGGCCGCGACAGAGATCGACAAAGTCGCCCTGGCGATACAGCGAAAGGGTTTCTCCCGCCGGAATGCTTGCAATGATCTCAGCTTTGTAATGCTCCCCCGCCTGCATGAAGAACGCCACCGCTGCATCGCGGGACATTTCTTCCCGGGTCACCACCAGATCCCGCTGCACGATGGCCTCCATGCGTTGCTCGATGGCCACCAGATCTTCCGGCGTGAAGGGGCGTTCGTAGGCAAAGTCGTAATAAAAGCCATGATCGATGACCGGTCCAATGGTGACCTGCGCGCCGGGGTAAAGCTCTTTCACCGCTTGCGCCAGCAGGTGCGCCGTGGAATGCCGCAGCACCTCCACGCCCTCGACATCCCGGGCGGTCACCAGGGCCAGATGGACATCGTGGTCCAAACGCGTAGAAAGGTCCATCATCTGGCCATCGATGCGGGCTGCCAAGGCCGCGCGCGCCAGTCCGGCACCAATGCTCTGCGCCACTTCGGCAGCCGTCAGCGGGGCCGGATAAGCGCGTGTCGATCCATCGGGTAGGGTTACGGTGATCATGCTTTGTTCTCTCTAACTCACGTTTTCCAAAAACCAACGTTTTCCAAAAACCAACGTTTTCCAGAAACTAACGTTTTCCAGAAACTAACGTTTTCCAGAAACTAACGTTTTCCAAACAGCTTACGACCGCGACGACGCTGACGACGCAGACGGTTCTCTTCCGCTTCGGTCAACGGTTTGGGTTTGCGATCGGCAAAAGGGTTATGCCCCTGCCGAAATTCGACGCGCAAAGGCGTTCCGCGCAGCGCAAAGGCTTCTCGGAACGTCCCCTCCAGGTAGCGGCGGTAGTTGTCCTGGATATGGGCAACGGCCGACCCATGCACCACCACCACCGGGGGATTCTGCCCACCCTGATGGGCATAGCGCAGCTTGGGTCGAAATGGCCCTGCTTTGGCAGGCTGATGTTGCTGCACGGCCGCCATCAGCACCCGGGTCAGACGGGGCGTCGGCAGCTTGGCCATCGCCGCCTGATACGCCGCATCCACGGCAGGCAAAAGCGCATCCATGCCACGTCCTTCCAAGGCCGACAGGTAGAGGTGGGTGGCAAATCCGAGAAAGCCCAGCTTGCGCGCCACCTCATTCTGAATCACCGCGCGCTGATGGGCGTCCAGACCTTCCCATTTGTTGATCACCAACACCACAGCACGGCCGGTGGTCAGGACATGGCCGGCGATATGGGCATCCTGATCCGAAATATCCTGCCGCGCATCCAGCGTCATCACCACCACGTTGGCTTCTTCGATGGCCTGCATGGTTTTGAACACGGAAAACTTTTCCACAGCCTCAAAGACCCGGCCGCGCCGTCGCAGTCCCGCCGTATCGATCAGGGTATAAGCCTTGCCATCCTGTTCAAAATCCACCGCAATGCTGTCACGGGTCGTCCCTGGCTGATCGAAGGCAATCAAGCGTTCTTCACCCAACAAACGGTTGATCAGGGTCGACTTGCCCACATTCGGGCGCCCCACGATGGCGATGCGGGGTCGATCGCCAGCGACATCGACAACCTCGGCTTCCTGGGGTGGCTCCACACCGGCCAGCACCT
>JAJYQG010000129.1 GCA_021794775.1 Pseudomonadota bacterium | reverse complement strand
GGCCATGGATACGGTCACCGAGGCCCGTCTGGCCATCGTGCTGGCCCAGGAAGGCGGAATGGGCATTCTGCACAAGAACCTGGGCATCGAACAGCAGGCTGCCGAGGTCGCCAAGGTCAAGCGTTTTGAATCGGGGGTGGTGCGAGATCCCATCACCATTACGCCGGATATGCCCATTCGGGAAGTCGTGCAGCGCACCCGGCAGCATCGGGTATCGGGTTTGCCTGTGGTGGAAGGCGGCAAAGTCGTGGGGATTGTGACCAACCGCGATTTGCGCTTTGAAGCGCAGCTTGATCAACCGGTGAGTGCGGTCATGACCCCCCGTGAGCGTCTGGTGACGGTGGCTGAAGGGGTATCCCGCGATGAGGCCATGCATTTGATGCATAAACATCGTCTCGAACGCGTGTTGGTGGTCAATGATGCCTTCGAGCTGCGGGGGCTGATTACGGTCAAGGATATTCTCAAGTCCAGTGAACATCCGCTGGCCGCCAAGGATCTGGCGGGTCGTCTGCGGGTCGGTGCGGCCGTGGGCGTGGGCGAAGGGACCGAAGAGAGGGTTGCCGCTCTGGTGGAAGCCGGGGTGGATGTGCTGGTGGTGGACACCGCCCACGGTCACAGTCAGGGCGTGTTGGACCGGGTGCGCTGGATCAAGGCCCATTATCCGGGTGTCGAGGTGATTGGTGGCAACATCGCCACCGCAGCGGCGGCGCGGGCTCTTGTCGATCATGGGGCCGATGCGGTCAAGGTCGGCATCGGTCCGGGCTCGATCTGCACCACACGCATCGTGGCAGGGGTGGGTGTACCTCAGATGACCGCCATTCACAATGTCGCCACAGCCCTTGAAGGGAGTGGCGTGCCATGCATTGCCGATGGGGGCATTCGTTTTTCTGGTGATGTGGCGAAGGCGCTGGCGGCGGGAGCCAATACGGTCATGATCGGTGGCCTGTTTGCGGGCACCGAAGAAGCGCCTGGCGAAACCGAGTTGTTCCAGGGGCGTTCCTACAAATCTTACCGTGGCATGGGATCTTTGGGGGCCATGCAGCAGGGGTCCAGCGACCGCTACTTTCAGGAAGGCGAAAGCAACGCGGACAAACTGGTTCCCGAAGGTGTGGAAGGTCGCGTGCCCTACAAAGGGCCGGTGGCTGCGGTGATTCATCAGATGGTGGGTGGAATACGGGCCAGCATGGGGTACCTGGGGTGTTGTACCATCGATGAAGTCCATCAGCGCGCCGAGTTCGTTGAAATTTCCTATGCGGGCATGCGCGAGTCCCATGTCCATGACGTGAGCATCACCAAGGAAGCTCCCAACTACCACATCGACTGAGCGACGATGCACCAAAAAATTCTTATTCTCGATTTCGGAGCCCAGTATGTCCAATTGATCGCGCGCCGCGTGCGAGAAGCCGGGGTCTATTGCGAACTGCATCCATGGGATGTTTCCGAACCGTTCGTGCGCGAATTCAATCCGCAGGGCATCATCCTTTCCGGTGGTCCTGCATCGGTCATCGAGGGGGCAAGCGCTCCCCGTGCGCCCCAGGTCGTTTTCGAGTTGGGCGTTCCTGTGCTCGGTATCTGCTATGGCATGCAGACCATGGCCGCTCAGCTGGGCGGGCAGGTGGACAATGCGCGGGTGCGCGAGTTCGGCCATGCCATGGTGCGCCTGAATGGCGAGGGCGGACTTTTTGGCCCCTTGCACGATCGGCGCGAGGCCGATGGAACCCACGGGTTATCGGTGTGGATGAGTCATGGCGATAAGGTTACGGTGCTTCCGCCGGGGTTTGTCGTCTCGGCGGCCAACGAGGTTACGCCGATTGCCGCAATGGCTGATGAAAAGCGTCATTTTTATGGCGTCCAGTTTCATCCTGAGGTCACCCATACGTTGCAGGGAAAGGCACTGCTCACCCGCTTCGTGCGTGAGATCTGTGCTCTGGATGGCGACTGGACCATGCCGCACTTCATCACCGAGGCCGTGCAGGCCATACAAGCCCAGGTGGGGGAAGAAGACGTCATTCTGGGGCTGTCGGGTGGGGTCGATTCTTCCGTGGCTGCGGCGCTGATTCAGCGCGCCATCGGGGCACAGCTGACCTGCGTCTTTGTGGATCATGGCCTGCTGCGTTATCGGGAAGCCGAGGAGGTCAAGGAAACTTTCGGGCGTCATCTGGGCGTCAAGGTTGTGTACGTCGATGCCCGGGCTGAATTTGCCCGACATCTGCAGGGCGTGACCGATCCCGAACAGAAGCGCAAGATCATCGGTCGTGAATTTGTCGAGGTTTTTCAGAGGGAAGCGCAGCATCTTCCGCAGGCACGCTGGTTGGCGCAAGGGACGATCTACCCGGACGTCATCGAGTCGGCTGGTGCCAAGAGCGGCAAGGCCCATAACATCAAGTCCCACCATAATGTGGGGGGCTTGCCCGAAACCCTCCATCTCAAGTTGCTGGAACCGTTGCGGGACCTGTTCAAGGATGAGGTGCGCGCGCTGGGGGTCGAACTGGGGCTCCCGCACGACATGGTGTACCGTCACCCCTTTCCAGGCCCGGGCATGGGGGTGCGTGTGTTGGGCGAGGTCAAGCCTGCTTATGTGGAACTTTTGCAACGCGCCGATGCGATCTTCATTGAGGAGCTACGGGCTTCTGGATGGTACGATAAGGTTTCCCAGGCCTTCGCCGTTTTTCTCCCGGTGCGTTCCGTTGGCGTGATGCCGACGCCAAGGGTTTCGAGCTGCTCAAGCGTGCACAGATTGATCCGCGTGGCATGGTCACTTTTTTCCGCACCGTGCAGGCCGAACAGAAAAAGCAGATGGACAAGATTCCGGATGA
>JAJYQG010000064.1 GCA_021794775.1 Pseudomonadota bacterium | reverse complement strand
CCCAGTCACTCGACTGACCCTGGCCTCATCCGAGCCTGTAACGGCCATGCCTTTGCCCATCGTCGATCCAACCACCACTTTGTCTGCGCGCTCAACCGCGCCCCTGCGCTGACAAAATTCTTCGAATCGCTCATTACCCAGATATTCCGTTCCCGTCACGGTTTTGCAGCCTCCAGATTCGTCGCCTGTTACCCTGGCTGAGCGACCAATCTGACTACCCGTCACGAACCCGCCTTTGCTGGTTTCGCTAACGCCAACCTTAGACTCGGCGGGTACGGGCCGAGTACTGCAAAATTGCTCAAATTGGTCAGAACCGACATACTCGGTTCCTGTGACCATTCGGCAAGTCCCGGCTTCGTTGCCTGTCACCTGCGTCGTGCGCTCGACCTGATTCCCGCTCACGCGATTGCCCGAGAGGGTCCTGCCGAACTCCACTTTGTTCGGCACCGGACGCAGCCGTCCGGAAGGACGACAGCTGGAGGCATCACCTCTTCCCGTGCACTGCTTCACACGGTGCTGCTTGGCAGCGGCCCGCCCGCCTTGCAACACCGTATCTTGCGCCGAAGACTCCTCGATTTTCGGCTGTGCCTCTTCCACCTGCTGCGCTATCACAGAAACTACAGGTGGCGCCACGGCCAACAGACTTTTGCCGCCCTTGGCCAACATTGCCCGCCGTGCACGTGCCAGCTCATTGCCACTCAACCCGGCCAGCGCAGTATCAGCCTTGGATGAGGCTCCTGCGCCGCCTTTGGAGATGGCCCTGCGCCGCGCCATGGCGACCTATCGTGCATCGCTGCTTGAAGTTTGTCCAGACATCGTCCTGTCCTTTTGCTCGTCTCTCAATTGACCGGATACAGGGTGCCTATCAGGCACCTCTGTAAACCACGAAGGCTGTTCCCTGGCATTGCGAGTAGTTGTCGTAACCAATCAACCTGACGTGGTGCCCCGGATGCTCTCGGTGACAGGCATCCAGTTCGGAAAGAATGCGTTCGACACTCTGTTCACCGAACATAGGAAGCTTCCACATGTACCAGTAATGGTTGAAAGAACGCTGGGGTTCGACGTGCTCGACAGCGGGGTTCCAACCCTGGTTGACGATATACTTGATCTGCTCCCGAATTTCTTCCGGCGAAAGCGAAGGAAGATAGGAAAAGGTTTCGTATTTGATTGCTTGTTTGTAATCCTGTACATCAGCCATGATTCGTTCCTTATCAAAATGATCTCAGCGGTTTTGCACGTCGAGCTTGTCAACGGTATCGAACTCGAACTTGATCTCTTTCCATGTTTCCATGGCAATCTTCAGTTCTGGACTGCTGGACGCCGCTTTGGTCAGAATTTCCTTACCTTCGCGCTCCAGGTTTCTGCCACGATTTCTTGCTTCGACACAGGCTTCCAAGGCCACACGGTTGGCCGCTGCACCTGCTGCATTACCCCAAGGGTGTCCCAACGTGCCACCACCAAACTGGAGTACCGAATCGTCGCCAAAAATGGTGACCAAGGCAGGCATGTGCCAGACATGGATACCGCCTGAAGCCACGGCAAATACCCCGGGCATCGACCCCCAATCCTGGTCAAAGAAAATACCGCGAGAACGATCTTCAGGAATGTAAGACTCTCTCAGCAAATCGATCCAGCCGAGTGTTGCGGCCCTGTCTCCTTCAAGCTTGCCCACCACCGTTCCTGTGTGAAGGTGATCCCCCCCGGAGAGTCGGAGTGCCTTGGTCAGAACCCGAAAGTGAATCCCATGATGCGGGTTGCGATCGAGAACGGCGTGCATGGCGCGGTGAATATGGAGCAACATGCCATTTTTGCGACACCAGCGGGCCAAACCAGTGTTTGCGGTAAATCCGCCGGTGAGGTAGTCGTGCATGATGATGGGCATATTGAGTTCCTTGGCGAACTCAGCACGCTCGTACATCTCTTCCGGGGATGGCGCCGTACAATTCAGGTAGTGCCCTTTGCGTTCGCCGGTCTGCGCTTCGGCATTGTGAATGGCGTCGGCGACGAAAAGAAAGCGATCTCTCCAGCGCATGAAAGGTTGGCTGTTGACGTTCTCATCGTCTTTGGTGAAATCGAGACCGCCTCGCAAACATTCGTACACGGCACGACCGTAGTTCTTGGCGGAAAGACCCAGCTTGGGCTTGATGGTACATCCCAGCAACGGACGACCATATTTGTTCATCTTGTCGCGTTCGACCTGGATACCATGGGGTGGTCCATTGCAAGTCTTCACGTAGTGCAAGGGAAAGCGCACATCTTCCAAACGCAGTGCACGAACCGCCTTGAAGCCAAATACGTTCCCCACCAGCGAGGTAAACACGTTGACCACCGACCCTTCTTCAAACAAATCGATGGGGTAAGCGATGAAGGCATAGAAACAACTATCGTCTCCAGGCACGTCCTCTATGGAATAGGCTCGTCCTTTGTAATAATCCAGGTCGGTCAGAAGGTCAGTCCAAACCGTGGTCCAGGTTCCCGTGGATGATTCCGCAGCAACAGCGGCAGCAGCTTCTTCACGATCAACACCCGGTTGAGGCGTGATTTTGAAACAGGCCAGGATGTCCGAGTCCAACGGAACATAGTCCGGCGCCCAATAAGTCTGCCGGTATTCCTTGACCCCCGCTTGGTAGGTTTTTGCCATGTCTTACTCCTTGTATTAAGGTGAGCATCATCAAATCGACGGGCTGGCTTTGCCGCGCCCTCCTGCAAACCACGTTTTCTTGCCTGAGGACTTGACTTTACCTAACCTATGCAATAAAAAGAACTTAATGTTTCAAATTGAAAGGATTTACCAAGGTATATGATTCGCCATTGGACATTGCAACAGCTCAGACTTTTCGAGGCCGTAGCGCGACTCAAGAGCTATACCCGTGCGGCAGAAGAGCTGAGTCTCACCCAGCCAGCCGTTTACATTCAGGTCAAGCGTCTGGAAGAAAGCATGGGAATATCGCTCATTGAGCAAGCCGGGAAGAAACTGCTCATCACCCGAGCCGGAGAACTGGTATACGGTACTGTGATTGAGGTTCTTGGCAGACTGACGTCACTTCACCTATCCCTTAGCGACATGAAAGGGAAAATTGCAGGCCCCCTCAAAATCGCAGCGGTCACGTCAACCAAATTTTTCATGCCTCACATACTGGGCAGATTTTTACGCGTTTATCCCGACGTCCAACCCCAGCTAACGGTTACAAACCGCTTACGAATATCGGAAAGACTGGCCGAAAATCAGGATGATTTTGTGATTCTGGGCCAACAGATCCCAGAACCCCTGGATCTGGTCATACACCCATTCATGGACAATTTGCTGGTCGTTGCTGCGCACGCCGAACATCCACTGCGCCATAAAAAGAACATTCCTTGCACCATGCTGAGTGAAGAAAGAATTCTGGTGCGAGAAGCAGGGTCGGGCACACGCAGCGTTGCAGAGGAATTGTTTGCCAGTGAAGGGCTCACGTTGAGACCCTACATGGAACTGGGTTCAGGAGAAGCCATCAAACAGGGCATCATGGCTGGTCTCGGCATATCCATCATTCCCCTGGCCAGCCTCTCCCTCGAACTCCGCTATGGCCAAATAGCCCTTCTGGATGTGGCGGACTTTCCTCTCCACAGAACCTGGCATGCCGTCCATCTGGAAGGAAAGAAACTTGGGCTAACCGCTAAGGTTTTCCTGGATTTTCTCATGGAAGAAGGCAAACAGAACCGTGCCGAGATCATCACTCACGCTCGACAAGCCCATTTGGGAAAACACCCGTCTTAAGCGACATGACACCCTTCTGAATAACCATGCCCAGAATTTACGCCTATCATTTTTTGCTTTCTCCTAAAAATAGCGTTGCAACAAGCATCACCATTCGTTGTAAACTCTTCGACTGAAGGCACCCTATCGTCCACTTTCTTAGCGGAGACATCTTTGCGCATTCTGCACACCATGCTGAGAATCGGGCATCTTGAACGTTCCATAGCTTTTTACCGTGACGTGCTGGGTATGCAGGTGTTGCGTCGGCGCGATTATCCCGAAGGACGGTTTACCCTGGTATTCATGGGCTATCAACCAGAACAAGAAGCAGCCGTCATCGAACTGACCTACAATTGGGATGTTTCCAGCTACGCTCTTGGCAATGGATATGGTCATATCGCACTGGAGGTTGAGAATGCTTCAGCTTATTGCGAAGATGTGCGAGCAAAAGGAGGCAAGGTTACCCGCGAAGCGGGGCCGATGAAGCACGGTGACACCATCATTGCCTTCATCGAAGACCCGGATGGTTACAAAATCGAGCTTATCCAACGTCCCCACTGAAAAGCCCATGAACTTTAGGCCAAGGCTAATCTTTCGCCATTCTCTGCTGCGTTGCATCACCGGCGTATTACTACTGGCCCTCGTCACAGGTGAGACTCTTGCCATAGCCCCCACATCCTCCTTGGAGGAGCAATTGACTCGGGAGAAAAACGAATGGACGCAAGCAAACTATGAGCTTCCCGAAAACCAGCGTTCTGATTTTCTTGCATCACTTCAGAACCGCGCTCACGCTCTCTCGCTCACTTATCCTGACCATGCCGAACCCCTGGTTTGGGAAGGCATCATCACCGCCACCCATGCCAAATACCAAAACCCATTCAGCGCATTGAGCAGCGCACGGGAGGCACGGGACCTCTTGCTGCATGCCATCGCCATTAACCCTGCCGTCATGGACGGATCAGCGCTAGTCACGCTGGGCGCTCTCTATGCCCGTGTCCCAAAACTTGGATCATTCGGTGATGACGACAAAGCACGGCTGTACCTGAAGCAAGCATTGACGCTTGATCCAAACAATATTGATGCCAATTATTTCTACGGTAAATTTCTACTCGAACAGGGTGACAAACAGCAAGCCACCTTTTTCCTGAAAAAAGCGGTCGAGGCTCCTCCTCGCAGCCAAAGTCTTCTGGCAGACCAGCACCGTCACGACGAAGCCATTCAGCTCCTGAACGGACAAGAAACCGACGACTGAGATTCAAAACCAAAAAGCTTCGATTTCCACCAACAATTCGACGCGGCAGATGTCCGCTTGCAGAAGTATTTTATGCGCACTGGGAAAAGTCTCCGCTAACCGCTGTCGCACCCGCGCTTCATCCTCTGCATGCCTCAGGTAAACGACGAGGCATAACCGTGACGCCAGGGGCATGATAAAACCGTGGCGCTCAGCTTCTTCGAACACTCGACGCAGATTGTCCACGGTCTCGTCGGTCTGAGCCGCGAGATTCCCAACGTGTACGCTCTGCGAACCGACAATGCTCGCGGTGCCCGATACCCATAGCGCGCCATCGACCAACATGGCACGAGCAAAAACAGGGCTTTTGGGGCCATACTGTAGCGGATAGCCATAGGCTGGGGTTTGGCGCGGGTTTTCGATGGCGATCCCCGCCTTCTTCCCGGCCAGAAACGCCACCGTCATACCCCCAACTTTTGTCCCCAGAGCACATGCTGCAGAAACATGCCCCCCTCCAAGGCTTCGACGTGCTGAAAATGCTTCGTGACGTCCAACATTGAATTCGCGGTAGCGCTCCATCGCAGCCCCGTCCGCATGGATTTTCGGAAAATAATTCCAGGTACGCAACAAATGGGGATAAACCGCTTCTTCCTGAAGGTCAAATATGCGGTTGTACGCCACCCACGCGCCCTGTTCCATATTTTCATGATCCAGAGCGCCCGGGTTAAGAACACCCCATTGCAAAACGCCATCCACGGCTATACAAGCATCGGCGTTACGGTGATAGGAGACCGGCCTTGGAGAAATCAGAAGCCAATAACACCCGACACCGTCCAACACCGGCAGATGCACCGATGCATAAGGGATAGGACCTTCTGGCACACCCTGAGCGCCATACAACAAGCCCCCCAGAACATGTCCGCAATGCCTGTCCAAATCCCGTTCAAGACCTGTCACCGACCCACTCACCCATCGGCATAACAAACTGCTCTCGTTTATGCTTGCCACCCGCCCCAAACCCTCCTGCCTTCGGCCTTGCTTAAGCCCCACGCATGTACCAAGCCTTCGCCTCCCATCTCAGGCAAACATCCGGATTCAATCGGCCTTATGCGTGCAGCAGGTCTTGAATCCCAGCAGAAGATAGGCAGGACACCAGCCGATCAACCCGGTCAACAAAGGCACCACTCCTATCCACCCCCAGGCTCCCACCGTATGCGTAGCAGCCAACCCTGCCAATACGAGCCCCACCACGACGCGCAGCACTCGATCCAGCCCACCAACGTTGCATTGCATGATCGTCTCCCAAGTAATCCGACGACACCAGATTAGCCCAAACATTCCCATCATGTCTGTGACCTGAGTTACCGATTGCCTGTAGCAAGCTGTCGCAGGGCATGCACGTCGAGAATGGCAACATTCTCCCGACCCAGCTTCACCCACCCGCGAATTTCGAACTCTTTCAGGTGGCGGGAAACGATTTCCCGAACGGTATTCAGCTCGTTGGCCAGTTGCGCATGAGACTTGTGAACGACCGTGCCATGACCCAGCAAGACACCTGCCAACCTGGCCTCAAGACTCAGAAAGGCCATTTCCTCGACCTTCTGCATCAGGTCTTCGACCCGCGCTGAAAAAAGTCCGAGCAGGTAGCGCTGAAACGCAGGAGATTCCGACTGCCAGCGCCGGAAGGCTTCCTGAGGCATCATCAGCAAGCGTGCCGTGGACTCCGCTACGGCACGGGCGCTGTACGCGCGACGGTCAATCAGACAGCTGAGCGAAACGATGCATCCTTCGCCAGGGTAAATTCGGTACAGCACCATTTCCCTGCCCTGCGCCGACTGCTTGAACACGCGGATGACACCGTCCAGTACCAGTGGAAACGCCTCGCAAGCCTGCTGTTCATCGAACAGCAGGGTCCCTTGCGGCACAGTCGGGTTTGGCCAGCGCGCCAGCCAGCGCGCTTCGTCAGGCAACTCGCCAAAGACCGGATAGAGGGTCAGAAGATCGTTTTCCATGAATCCAAACCACCTCGGCGTACATAACCCTGCACATCAGTTGCGCTCAGCCAGACCGATCCGCTTTTCACCGTAATCGAATATCGTGTACACCGTATCAAGAAAAATTGAACCCACCAGGAGCATGCCATCCGGCATCCCGGCCAATGTCTGTATGCCAAGTTCCCAGTATTCCTCGTTAAGCTTCAGAAAGTACTGTCTGGGAACAAGCGGGTAACGCCTTCCCCCCAAAAGAAGGGAAATTTCCGGGTAGGCATCGAGCGCTTTTTCGGAGGATACATAGGTGGGCAGCGCACCATTTCTTGTCACCACGCGGACAAGGGAATCGATAAGATCGGACGGCCCCTTGAAAAAAGACGAACCACTGTCGAGCACGAAATTCCCCATGGTTGCTTCGGCCTTTTCCCCATCCACCAAGAATGCATCGAGTTTCACGGACCAGAGATAATCGAGCGAAGAACCACTCATGTCCTGCAAGGACAGCCATTGCAACGTTTCCGGTTTGTACCTGCGCGCATCGTCGAATCCAAACGTGCATTCACCCACGGCCTTTGCCGTATCCATCCAGAATGAAGCCAGCGGCTTCTCTATCTTTCCATCCTTGATGAGCTGGAGCATCAAGGCTTCGGTCACGCCTTGCTTTTTCCAGTAAGGAGAAGGAATGGCAACCCCGCCATCGCAAGCGAGTTCCTGAAACCGGCATCCCGTGTAGTGGATCGCCGCTTCAAAGTGCATTTTCTCCTGGGTTTTGACGAGGTTGCGGTCCGCCCGTACAAGCGTGAAAACATCCGCTCCCATCACGACCGTCATGGTTCCCCATGGACCAAAATCCTTTTGGACGGGCTTCGGATCAAGAACTTCATAACTTGCGGATTGCTCAGCATTGAAACGCCCATGCGCCAGGCAGGCATTTGTCGTGCACGCCTTCGCAGTCACCCAGGTATTGTCCGTTCCCGAATCGATCATAAACTTGAGCCGCTGCTCGGGTGTACCCAGCCCCATCTCTGACCCCCATGGGGTTGCACCATCGTCTGTGAGTTTTCCGAGCGTGAGGGGGAAGACGATGCCCTGGCTCATACCCCACCCTGCTTGCGCGTGAAGGTCGCCTTATCGATGATCGTCGATCCCCAATTGTTCTGGGGATCGGTATTTTCCTGGAGAAGATAGGTCGTGACCATGACTTCCTTGTTCTGAACGATCTGGATCTGCCCGGAAAATGCCGAAACCCAATGGGCATCCGCAGGGCTCCCTCCCATATCCCGCCAGGACACCGAGAAGGCGATCGTCTGACTGTTGATCCCGGGATCGGGCTTGACGTCCGTCAGCCCCGTCACCCGGTATTTACCCGATGCTCCCGTCGTCGATTCGTATGTCCCGCGAAACAGGCCTGTCAGCGTATCGACTTCCAGAATACGCATCAACGAACCATATTCATTCACCCATTCACCGCGTATGTCGATGCAATGCACCATGCCTCCCATGATCATGCTGAAAACGTTGTCCGGCGGCATCCATGCATGCCGGCATCATGTCACGCTGGGCTGCCAAAAGTAAAAGCGACTCTTGCCCAATTGTTTCGCCCGATACATCGCCTGGTCGGCGTGACGTATCAATTGATCGGGTTCGCTGCCGTCCGGAGGGCAGATCGCCACGCCTATGCTGGCCGAAACCTGCATCGACAGATTTCCCAGAACCACCGGATCCGCTGCTGCCTGAAGAAGACGGCCCAGGATGGGTTGACATGCCTGCGGGTTGTCAAGACTCACGATCAGGGCCACGAACTCATCGCCACCCATGCGCGCCAAGACGTCCTTTTCCCTGAGAGCTGCTTTCATGCGCCGTGAGACCGTCACCAGCAGCAAGTCTCCGGCCTCATGTCCATAACGGTCGTTCATTTCCTTGAAACCATCGAGGTCGATATAGGCCACCACCATGAAACGCTCATCCGTGTTGGCGAGAAACACGGCCTCTTGCAAATGCTCCGCCAACAACATTCGATTGGGCAGGTGCGTCAGAATATCGTAATGGGCAATCTGCTCGAGTTTCTGCTGCTGAACCTTGAGCAACGTGATGTCGGAAAGCATGGCAACATAGTTCTGAATATCGCCTTCCTCATCATGCACAACACTGATGGAAAGCATTTCAGCATAATCCTCGCCGCTTTTTTTCTTCTTCCAGATCTCACCCTGCCAACAGCCTTCCTCCCTCAAAATCTTCCAAACGGAGCCGTCTATTCCGGGGATGCTCCTCCCTACCGTTTCATCGCGACGGAAACCGGTGATCTTCGTATAAGCTTCATTGATATCCAGAATGAATCCCGACGAATCGGCAATGACAATACCTTCTCGCGCATGGGAAAACACATTCGCAGCCAGATGCAGACGGTTGACATCCAACTTATGCTGCGTAATATCGGAGCTGGTTCCAATCAGACGCAACGGTTTTCCGGAAGCGTCTTTCAACACCACCATGCCCCTGGTCAGCAACCATTTGTAACTTCCATCTTCGCATCGAACACGCTGCTCCACCACATACCGATCCGTCACGCCTTCCACGACTTGGGTCAGGGCATCCACGGTTTTTTTCAAGGTTTCCGGGTCCAGGCGATCGATCCAGTCGTTCAAGGTGTTGTCTGTGGCATCCGGATCAAACCCAAGGATTTCCTTGAGATATTTCGACACGACATTGATACCGGTTTGGAAATTGTAGTCCCAGACACCATGCCCAGCCCCTTCCAGAGCAAACCGCCAGCGCTCTTCGCTTGCGCGGAGTTCCTCTGCCATCGCCCGTTGCTGTGTAATGTCGCGCGCGAAGCTGAGATGCAGAAGCCCCCCTCCGATATCGGCCGGGAAGGGCATTGAACGGGCTTCCATCCACCTTTTTATTCCATTTGGCCCCATCATTTCGAATTCGAGCCTGCCGCTTTCGCCGCAACAAACACGCTCGTTGAACCGACGAAATGGTTCCAGATGATCGGGGGCCAGAATGCCATCGACACTCAGATTCTCATCGAGCAGTGGCACGCCCAACAACGCAAGACCCGAGGCATTCACGAAAAGAATCTTTTCTTCACGATCAAGGAGCATGACAAACTCAGCGGCGCCCTCAAAAATGGCGCGCAGGGGCCCCTGACAACCCTGGCCCACTGCCTCACACCCGCTGTGCTCTCCCCTGCTTGGCATGGCTTAGACGAAAACCCTTCACCCCGAAGGCAATCACTGTACAAGCTTGCCCCGGTTTTGACAACTCCTCGACAACTCTTATCCTCGACAACTCTTAAGTCGTTGGTTTAGAAGTGGCTCGGCAAAACTGAACAGGTCGGATGTCTGCCTGAAAGCTCTTTAGGATGTTGAGCAGTTCGCTTGGAGTCATGGCGACCCGAACAAATGGATCAGGGTCTACTATACCGGTCCAATTTCAGCGCGTAAACGTCCCCTTTTTTACGTTTATTTTTGGGTCAAAACGGGGGGAACCTGTAGCCTATACGTAGGCTGGGCGTTTTTTGGTATGGTTTTAGCGACTTAGTTTTTTTACGTAAGCCATTGATTTTATGGTGCCGACAGTAAGAATCGAACTCACGACCTTCTGATTACAAATCAGCTGCTCTACCAACTGAGCTATGCCGGCACTCGGGGAAGTGGATTTTAGCTTATTTTATCACCGTCAAGGTGGGTTTTTTGCGGGGCTGCTGGCTGGTTTCATCTGAGCCGCCGGAATCGCTGGCAATTACCAGCGGGGAAGACGCGCCATCCTTCCCGTCAACCACCGTTTGTTCTTCCGTCCATTCCTGCTCGTCTGGAGGAAAAGCCATGCCCTCGCCGGTCTCGCGCGCGAACAGGCCCAACACCGCGCGCCAGGGCACGGTCACCCGCTCAGTGACCCCGTTGAAGCGGGCGGTGAATTCAATGCCGCTGTTGTCCATGGTCAACTGACGTGTAGCCGCCGTACTGACGTTCAGAATAATCTGCCCTTCCTTGACAAAGGCATGGGGAACATGGGCCCCTGTACCTTCGACCAAGACATGCAATAACGCCGTCAACCCATTGTCCTCACACCACTCCCATAATGCTCGCGCCAGATAAGGTTTGGTGGAACGGGTCATCGCTATTTCCTCATGGCTTTTTCAGCAGGCGTCATAGAATCGATGTAAGCCGGACGAGAAAACAGACGTTCGGCATACTTCAGCAAAGGTGCGGCTTGCTTGGGAAGCTGAATCTGGTAATGTTCAAGACGCCATAACAGGGGAGCTATAGCCACATCCAGCATGGTGAACTCTTCTCCCAGCATGAACTTCTGTTTGGCAAACACCGGCACGATCTGCAGCAAATTGTCCCGTATGGCCGCACGAGCTTTCTCCATTTCGGCCTTGCTGCTGTCCTGGCTCTCCAAGGTGGATACGTGGGTAAACAGTTCTGTCTCAAAGCGGAACAGAAACAGGCGAGCGCGAGAACGCATCACGGGTTCAGCGGGCATCAGTTGGGGATGGGGGAAACGTTCGTCGATGTACTCATTGATGATGTTGGACTCGTGCAAAACAAGCTCGCGCTCAACCAGAACCGGCAAGCGGTTGTACGGATTCATCACAGCGATATCTTCGGGCAAATTGAAGACATCTACATCGATAATTTGAAAATCCATGCCTTTTTCGTACAGCACGATGCGGCTGCGCTGGCTGAAGGGACAAGTTGTCCCAGAGTAGAGGGTCATCATAAGGGGAAACCTCAGCCGATAAATTCGCTCATTTTAATGGATATCTTTCCAAAATTCATGTTTAAGCGCACGAGCCACAAAAAAGAAGATCACCAGGAACGCTATGACCCATACACCCAGATGGAGTCTTGTTCCTCTTGTAGGCTCAGAAAGGAACACCAAGAAATTGACCAAATCGCCTGCAAAGCGGTCATATTCCTCCGGGCTCATGCTGCCTTTCGTAACCAGCACCAGATGCCCGTTCTCCCCTTGGGGTTGTAACGCCTGTTGTCCCTGCAACTGCCAAAGTACGTGGGGCATGGCAACATTGGGAAAGACACGGTTGTTCCAACCGCTCGGCCTCTGGTCATCGCGATAAAAAGAGCGCAAGTAAGTGTAGATCCAGTCTGCGCCACGCACCCGCGCCTCCACGGTCAGGTCTGGTGGTGGAACCCCAAACCAGTTCTTGGCATCCTTGGGCGCAAGGACGACAGTCATATAATCCGCAGCTTTGGCATCGGTCAAAATCAGATTGTTTTTGACCTGAGCTTCCGTCAGGCCCAGTTGCTCCAACAGGTCGAAACGTGCCAAATGGGCGCTGTGACAGGTCAAGCAGTAGTTCATGAAATGCTGCGCGCCGCGCTGCAGGGACGCCATGTCGGATGAGTTCACCGGGGCTTTGTCGAGTCGTATCTCGTCATCAGCGGAAGCATAAACCGGAGCGTAAAGAGCCAGAATCAATCCTGCTGCGCTGGCCCAGCGCAAAGCCACTGTCATCATGACGTCACCCGATCGGGAACTGGTTTGGTTTTATCCAGTTTGGAATAAACGGGCATCAGAACGAAAAAACCGAAGTAGATCAAAGCGCAAATACGG
>JAJYQG010000144.1 GCA_021794775.1 Pseudomonadota bacterium | reverse complement strand
ATGCTCCTCGAGGGGCCCTCGGTCTCCGACCCCGCGTGGGCGAGCGACGCCCCCTCGCCCCCGCTCGCGGCCGGGGTCCCGTTCCGGGGGCGCCGGAAGGCGACCTGGTGGAGGCGGTCTCCAGCGGCGAGCGCATCCGGCTCCGACGCGACGGGGCCGGCATCGCCATCCGCATGCCCGAGGGCGAGGGCTTCGGCCTGCGCGCCGTGCCCATGGCGACGCCGTTCCCCAGCGGGTAGGGCTACCCCCCGGGGATGGATGGTGATGGCGGCATCCGGATGGAGGAGACTCGGCAGCTGGCGCCAGTTGTCGATGCCATCGGTCATCAGGGCCAAGCCATTGATCAGGACGTTCATGGGTATTATCGGTAACCAAAAATCAGCGAAGCGTTGCTGCCGCCAAACCCGAAAGAATTGCTCAGCACGCGGGACAGCGGAGCGGGACGGTTATTCAGGATCACATTCATCTGAAAAGTTGGATCGACCACCACAGTGTTGAGACTTCCCGCCATGAAATGATGTTCGAGACATAACAGCGCAATCACGGCCTCCATGATGCCAGCAGCGCCCAGGGTATGGCCAGTCCAGCCTTTGGTCGAGCTGCAAGGGGTCGCCGAGCCAAACAGCACGGCGATGGCGTGGTCTTCTGCGCGGTCGTTGGCCGGGGTCGCCGTGCCATGAAGGTTGATGTAATCGATGTCGGCCGCAGTCAGTCCGGCCGAGGCCAGGGCCAGGGCCATGGAGCGTTGCGCGCCGAGACCTTCAGGCTGGGGGGACGACATGTGGTAAGCATCGCTGCTTTCACCGTAGCCAAGCAGGCAGGGCCCGTCGTCCGCTGCGGTGGCGCGTTCGAGCAGGGCGAAACCAGCGGCTTCCCCGAGGGAAATGCCATCCCGATCGCGGTCGGCAGGGCGGCAGGGAAGAGAAGAAACGATTTCAAGCGAAGAAAATCCATACAGCGTGGTCAGACATAGACTGTCGACACCGCCGACCACCACGGCGTCGCACATACCGGCGGCGAGCCAGCGGCTGGCGCTGGCAAAAACCTTGGCGCTGGAAGAACAGGCCGTTGAAAGGGTAAGCGCCGGACCTTGCAGACCAAGAGAGCGGCGCACGAAATCGGTGACGGAAAAGAATTCATGGACCGTGCCATAACGGTAATCCGGCGGCAGCTGGCCATCGCTTCGACGGCGCTGGTAGGCGTGCTCCGTTTCCAGAATGCCGGAGGTGCTGGTGCCAAGAATGACGGCGATGCGATGGGCGCCATGGCGTGCTGCGGCCTGTTGTACCGCTTGCCGGAAACCATCGCCTTCCAGCCCGTATTGGGCCAGACGCTGGTTGCGACAATCGTAAGCCCGCAGCGCGGACGGGACCGGCTCTTCCAATCCTTCGACCAGGCCCAGGCAGGTCTGCAGGTTCACCTCTTCGAAGTGCCGCGATGTCAGTCCGGAACGGCACGTACGCAGCGCTTCCAGGGTAGGGGCTAGGCCGTGACCGAGGGCGCTGGTTACCGTCATGCTGCGAATGGCAAGTGGATGCGGGATCATGGCGGGGAATTATAACCCGTCCCGGTGCAAGGTCCGGTCAGGTCATGCCACCATCGAGCGAAAGAATTTGTCCTGTCATGTAACCTGCCTGATCGGAGACAAGAAAGGCAACAAGATGGGCTACCTCCTCGGGCGTGCCGGCGCGCTTCATGGGGACCAGCCGCGCGATGGCGTCCTGATCAAACGTCGCGGCGCTCATGGGCGAGGCAATGATGCCGGGTGCGATGGCGTTGACGGTGATCTGGCGGCTGGCCAGTTCCAGGGCCAGCGATTTGGTGGCCCCATGCAAAGCGGCTTTGGCGGCAGCGTAGTTGGTTTGACCGCGGTTGCCCGTGATGGCAGCGACAGAGCTGAGGGTGATGATGCGCCCCCAGCGGCTGCGTACCATGGGCAGGATAAGGGGCTGGGTGACATGAAAGAAGCCGCTCAGCGATACATCGATGACACGCTGCCATTGCGCGGGTTGCATGCCGGGGAATACCGCATCGTCATGGATGCCAGCATTGTTCACCAGGACCTGGATGGGACCCTGCTTCAGCAGTTCCTCCAGTGCGCAATGGGTTGGTTCGCGCTGGGTGAGGTCGAAGCAGGTGACTTCGGCAGATCCGCCCTGGCGACAAAGCTCGGCACAGAGTTCCAGCGCTTCGCGATGGCGCTGGTGGGTATGCAGGATGACATGCAGCCCATCGGCGGCCAGGCGACGGCCCAGGGCCTGCCCAAGACAGCCCGTGGCTCCGGTGATCAGGGCGCGTTTCAAGAGCGTATTCCCATGCTGGAAGGCAGACCAAAAAAGATGCTGGCCTGCCCGCTGATCAGGGTTATGCCTGCGGCACGCACGGCAAAGTCGTAGCTGCAGGCTTGCGTCGAACGCGCACGGCTGCAGGCTTCGACCTGCAAGGGGGCAGGAAGATCGTCGAGACGGGGGCGAAACCAGCGAACCTGGCGCACACTCGCCAGCAAACCGGCGCGGGCAGGCGCGTCTTTTCCCTGCAACAGGACACCATGCAGTGCCATGGCCTGGGCTGCGTATTCGATGCCCGCCAGGACACTTAAAGCCTGGGCGTCGCGCAAGGGATGGTCGGGATCGCCGTGGCCAATGGCGTGACAGACGATGGTGGTGTCATCCCAATGCTCCACGCTGTTGAGCAGGCACATGCGCCCCTGATGGGGAATATGGCGGCTGATCCAATGGGCATCGCGCAGGGTCATGGCACAATGAAAGAGGATGAAAATACGTCATTCTACCATTGCGTCTGCGCTGGGTCGGGCAAGGCACGGACCGTAAAGCCGGCTTGCTG
>JAJYQG010000069.1 GCA_021794775.1 Pseudomonadota bacterium | reverse complement strand
GGGCTCGTTGCTGGCGGGTAAGGTCGGGGTATCGGTGAAGTTTGCCGATGTCCCGACGGCATGTACAGACGGGAAGACGGTGTGGTTGTCTTCCCGTCTGAAGGAAAATGCCACGGAAGGGGAAGCAGCCATCCTCCGTGGATTTTTGGCCCATGAAATACTGGGTCACGTCCACAACACCGACTTTGAAACGTCGGCAGAGTGGGCGGAAAAAGGGTCGCCGTTGGCCAAGGCGATCCTGAACGTAATAGAAGACGGCAGGATTGAGCGTGCTGCATGGCGCACATACCCAGCCGTTCGGGGGATTCTTTCCAAGTGCGTTGACGCACTGGTTGCCGAGGGGAAATGTTTTGCAGCGCCAACCCCGGCAACCCCGCCCGAGGGCCTGATCAAAGGGTTGTTGCTGACCCATGTAAGAAAGGATTTGGGTCAAAACCTTGACCCGACCCATCACGAGGCACTTGCCTTTCCGATGTTTGGAGAGGACCTGTGCAGGCAAATGGTCGGGATTGCCTTGAGGGGCGCTCGGTCAGCAGTGGGTCTTGAAGGCAACAAGGGGTCGATTGCGGCAGCGCAAGAGATTCTGGACTTGCTTCAACATGGTCAGGGTCAGGATCAGGGTCAGGGTCAGTCTGGTCAGGGTCAGGATCAGTCGAGAAACGCCGCAGCCGCGCTTCAAGGCCAGAATCCAGGGGTTTCCGACCTGGGTTCCGCTGTCGGGGAAGTCCTGGAGGGTTGCTCCGACCAAAAAGGTCACATCAAGATGACTACACCACCTTCCCTGGATGAAATGAGGGTGGTCCGCCTGAAAGACGGTGATCTGCCCGACTTGAGGGCAAAAGCCGCCGCAAATCGCCTGGCCGCCCGGCTTGAGCAACTACTTGAAGCCAGAACCAATCGCCGTGATGTTTACGGTGATGACGGACGGCTGTGTGGCCGAAAACTGGTCAACGCGGTTGCAGGGGATCAGCAAGTGTTTCGCCGCGTTACTGGCGAAAAGGAAGGGCTGGATGTGGCTGTTTCCTTGCTTGTTGATTGCTCTGGATCAATGGCTGGAGAGGAAATGGTTCTGGCACGGGCGGTTGGTTACGCACTGGCCGAGGCTCTTTCGAAGTTCGAGAGCCAGGGGGTTGCCCTGGAGGTCAAGGGGTTTAATGATCGCATTTATGTGGTCAAAGAATTCCATGAGTCTTTCCCCAGCCGGAGCAAGGTGTTTTCCCGCCTTAGTGCGGGTGGAGAAACAGAGTTTCAGCCGACGGTCATTCAGTCGGTCAAGACTCTGGCAGTGAGGCGGGAATCCCGGAAGATCGTCCTGTTCGTTACGGACGGTGATCTGGGAGAAGAACCTTCTGTTCTGATCAATACCCTGAAAACTCAAGGCATCGAGACAAGAGGGGTTTTGGTTGGAAGCGCGGACGAAGCCTTTTTTGAAAATGCCGAAATAAAACATTTTGGTTGCGCTGAAAACGCTGAAGACATTCCGGCTGCCGTGTTCAAGGCGATGGAAAAAGACTTTTTTTAGCATCACACCCCAGGGCTTTTGCCTTGGGGTTTTTTTTGCTGTACCCAGCCCTGCAATTCCATACCAGCGAACCTGTGAAAACAGGACACGAGGCTGGTTACAGCCATTGATTAACGGCATAGCGCCAAAAGGAGAAAGTTATCGAAGGAGAGTAAAATGAAGTTTCTCAAGAATGTCCACGCCAAGACCGTTGCTGCGGTTCTGGAAAACATTGTTGCCGGTACGGTGACGGTTCTTGGTTTGGATTTTATCAACCCTACCTTGGGGTTGGTTGGTCGTGTCGAAGTGCTGCTGATGACCGTAGCGTTGTACGCGACAATCGTGTACCTCAAGGGCTTTGACGAGGACTAAAACAATGTCAGAGTCATTTGCTGTCGTTTTCCCGATCTGGTGTTTGATATTGATCGGGATTTCGGTTTGGATCGGAGCGCACACGGAGCGCCCTGCCCAGAGAGTTCGCACGAATAAGTGACCGTGAGCCGCCTCTTGTCGAGGCGGTTTTTCTTTGCCTAAAACCGGCAAACAAGAATTGGTTGGCATTGCGAATAAATTTTAGGCAAAAAACCGGCCAACCCAAAAGGGCTGACCGGTGTGAACATCAAAAATATCAGTTAACCAGTATCCACTGGTTAACCAACTCAAGCACGGCTTCCCGTGCGTCCTTGGGTGCCCCGTTCAGGCAGGCATCCTCCAGGCTTTCGAGGAGCGGGTTGCTCATGACCCCGTTGCCGGTGTCATAAGCCTGGTATGCCGGGGAGACAAACAAATTCCCCCAACGAACCAGTGCCCGTGGGGAAACATCTACAGGCAACCCCCCCCGCGCCCCACAAAGGCAGTGCGGATGGCACGTGCTGCTTCAACCATCCTTTCTGGAAACGGGGTGTTCTCCAGTTGCGGAACACCCCGGACGAGCATCGTCCTTTCCTCATCGACACTCATCTCCGGCAGTGTCAGAATGAAAAAACGATCACGCAGCGCGAAACTACCGCGCCGCTCCCCGGCGTAAGCGCCAGTTTCGTCCCCGAATCCCCCGGAGTTACCGGTGAAGCAGAACCGGAACTCGGGATGCCGGGGGATGACTTCCCCGGTCTCAGGGTTGGTGAATCCCCCTTCGTGGTCGAGAAACTCGACCATCCGCATGGCCTCGCCGGGGTCCATGCGGAAGAATTCATTGGCGCAAAACACACCACCCTGGCGGAACATCTCCGCCAGACCTTGCTCCACATACTCCGTGGAGCCGTTCTTGATCTCCCTGCGACCGCAGAGAGATTCGAACCGGGTGTCCCCGGAAACTGAAACCGACCGGAACTCCACACCCATACGGGCACAGAATTCTCTGATCAGGGTGG
>JAJYQG010000105.1 GCA_021794775.1 Pseudomonadota bacterium | reverse complement strand
AAATGCACATGCCCCTGCAAAGCCTCCAGCGGAGGAATGCCCAAGGGTTGACCGTCCAGGGAGGCCCCAGCGAGCCATTCGTAATCGCCCTGAACCTGGGTTTGCTCAACATTCGCCAAAGGGACCTGCAGGGCCAGCGTCAACCGACCCTCCCCGCTCCCTTTCCATCCTAGCAGCGCATGATTGGTATAACGGTCAACCGGACTTTGCGCCATGAAGTCCAGAGCGGACATGACCGGGCCATGCAATTGGCCTGTCACCGACACCACGGCATCGCGGCGCGTCACGTCCGGTATGTGGGCATGGACCTGATCGAGATTCGCGCCAAGGATGCTGCCCGCCTCAGCCTCCACCGTCAACTCGCTGCCGCGAATCGCCAGCTTTCCCCCAATCTGGTCCACGGCAGGCCAGGAAGGTGCGTAGCGCAATCGCACGCCCGCCAGCAGCGCATCGACACGAAATACCCCACCCTGATCCTGAGCAAAGGGAAAACGCGCCAAATCGCCGTCCAATGAAAAGTCCGCTGCGGACACCCTCCCCCCCTGCAGCGCATGCTGCAACCAGGCACGGGCTGGCTCCGACACCGTGCGCGGCATGTAACGCCACACCGCTTCAGGTTTGGCTTCCGTCAGCTTGCCTTGCAGATGGGCTTTCCCCGGTCCTCCCGCTCCCAACGTCAGCGTCCCGTCGAGATGGCCCTTGAAATCTCCATTGACCAGCTGCAACCGGCGCACCTCAAGCGCCGTTTCGGCAGCACCACGATGCCACCGGAGATCGACCTGAAAAGACTGGAGCACCAGGGGCTCCACCAACACCTGCGGCAAATCCCAACGGGTTGTCAATCCGGCACCTTTGGCTTCTCCCTCCTGCGGGCCAAACTTCACGTTGCCCGAGAAGGAGCGCACGGAGGGCAAATCATGCCAGGCATTCACCGAAACATGGTGCAACTGCCCCGAGAACGACAGGGAATCGCCCACCGACCCTTGCTGCAACCAGGCCAACTCGCCATCTTCGATCTGCCCTGTCAGTCCCAATGCTTGCCATAGGTGCCGCTGTTCCGGTGTCAGGGGCAGCATGCGCTCGAATGGCTTGAGCAGGTCGAGATCCAACCATGCCGCCTTGACGCGCATGCTCGTGCTTCCCGCATGAAGCTGCAAATCGAGGGGCCGATCAAAATGGGGGAAACGCTTATCGAGCAGCACCACGTGACGCAGCATCAGGGTCATGTCATCGCCATGCCAGCTGAGTACCAATTTGCCCTTCAAACGGTTCACGGACAAGGGTTGCTCGGCAGACGGCAGCTGCCAGACCAAGGCATGAACATCGAGGTCCGATTCGATCTTCAGTCCCTCGGCAGGCGATAGGTCCGCCATCACATGCAAACGCCCATCGGCGTGCTTCGCCCCCTGCAAACCATCCAGCCACGACGACAGCGCCACCCAATTGACCTGAGCCGCATCCGCTTCTCCCTGTCCCTGCCAGTCGCGCCAATGCCCCCACACCGCTCCGCGCATCTTGAGGCGCAGCTGCAAGGGGGTCGACAGGGTCTCGGGGGGGGTCAAGGCCACCTCCAGACTGTGAATGGAGGCCCCATTGCGAATGTCCAGATCGACGTGACGCAACAGCAGATCCGGCGCTGCGCGCAATCCATCGCGCCATACCAAGGTGCCCTGGGTGATGCGGATCTCTCCCTGGTTGAGGAGCCAGTCGAAAAAAGGACTCGAACCCTCCCCTGGAGCAGGCAATCGAATGCCGGAAAGACTCAGATGGCCCTCACGATCCCGAACCAGAGTCAGGCTGGGGGCTTCGATGATCAAGCGATCAAAGTCCATCTTGCCGCGCAAGAAGTCCCACGGGTCAACCCGCGCCTGAATGCGTCCCACGTTCAACCCCGGCTGGCCTTGCGGATCGTAAACGGTAACGTTTTCCAGGACCACCGTGGGAAACAGATGAAACTTGCCGGGCAATAGCCGTGCCACCGTGACCCGACTGCCCACGGTTTGGGACACCATCTGCTCCACCCACGGGCGCCAGCGCCCCACGTCGTGCAACACCACCCATTGGGCCGCCGCCCATACCAGCACCAATAAAGCCAGCCCCGCGATCGTCAACCAGATCAAAACACGGCGGGAGTGATGGAGAAACACGTGAGCGGGAGCCATAGCGAAGCATTATATATGGACTACGCTGGAGCCTTGGAACAACATCGGCTAGAATTGATGGTTTGGAAATCAGGAGAAAAACTCATGTCGATGTCCGACCGAGATGGAAGCCTCTGGCAGGATGGCCAGTTTGTCCCCTGGCGCGATGCCAACACCCATATCCTGACCCATTCGCTGCACTACGGCATGGCGGTGTTCGAAGGCGTGCGTGCCTACCGCAACGCCGAAGGAAGCGCCATTTTCCGCTTGCGTGAACATACCGAACGTCTGTTGCGTTCTGCCCATATCCTGCAAATACCCGTCGCATTCACCCTGGAACAGCTGATGGAAGCGCAGCGTCAGGTGGTGCAACGCAATGGCCTCGAGGAAGCCTACATCCGCCCCATCATCTATCTGGGCTCGGAAAAAATGGGTATCTCGACCCGCGGAACCGGCTCCCATGTGGCCATCGCCGCCTGGTCCTGGGGCTCGTACCTGGGTGAAGAAGCCTTGCAGCACGGCATTCGCGTCAAAGTTTCTTCCTACACCCGCCATCACCCCAACATCAGCCTCTGCAAAGCCAAGGCCAGCGGCAACTACATGAACTCCATTCTGGCCAACAATGAAGCCACGGCAGATGGGTACGACGAGGCGCTGCTGCTCGACCCCGAAGGATTTGTCGCCGAGGGCTCCGGCGAAAACCTGTTCATGGTCAAACGCGGCACCCTGGTCACCCCTGATC
>JAJYQG010000206.1 GCA_021794775.1 Pseudomonadota bacterium | reverse complement strand
CCACGATTGGCAAGGGAAGTCCCAATAAGGAAGGCACCCATGATGTCCACGGTGCTCCCCTTGGCAACGATGAAATTGCTGCGACCAAAAAACGGTTGGGTTGGGAATATGGTCCATTTGAAGTTCCTGCCGAGGTGTACGCAGCATGGGATGCGAAGAGCCAGGGTGCGGAAAAAGAAGCCGAATGGAATCGACGTTTTGCCGATTACCAGAAAGCCTACCCGCAAGAGGCTGCCGAGTTTGTGCGGCGCATGAAGGGCGAATTGCCTGAGCAATTTGAGCGGACAGCCCTGGAATTTATCGCCAAATGTCGGGATAAGGCGGAGACCATCGCAACCCGCAAGGCCAGCCAGAACACGCTGGAAGCGTTGAGCCCGGCGTTGCCTGAGTTTTTTGGTGGATCGGCTGACTTGACCGGGTCCAACTTGACCAACTGGAGTGGCAGCAAATCACTTAACGCGACCACCCCAGGCAACTACCTGAGCTATGGCGTGCGCGAGTTCGGCATGAGCGCCATCATGAATGGTGTGGCATTGCATGGGGGGTTCATCCCTTATGGCGGCACTTTCCTGACGTTCTCGGATTACAGTCGCAACGCCTTGCGCATGGCAGCTCTGATGCGCATCCGCAGCATCTTCGTATTTACCCACGATTCCATCGGTCTTGGAGAAGATGGGCCTACGCACCAATCGATCGAGCATGTGCCCAGCCTGCGCCTGATTCCCAACATGGAAGTCTGGCGGCCTTGCGATACCACTGAAACGGCGGTCAGCTGGGATGCGGCCGTTCGTAGAAAGGATGGGCCAAGCTCATTGATTTTCAGTCGCCAGAACCTGCCTTTCCAGACCCGTACACCAGAACAGATCGTGGACATCGGCAAGGGCGGGTATGTTCTCAAGGAAGCCGAAGGTGCGGCCCGTGCTGTGCTGATTGCCACAGGTTCGGAAGTTGGTCTTGCTGTGGAAGTACAAAAACTTTTGCAAGAGCAGGGGATTGCGGTGCGCGTAGTGTCCATGCCATCCACCACCACCTTTGACAAGCAGAGTGGGGAATATAAGGACAGTGTGCTGCCGCGCCATGTGCCCAAGGTGGCCATTGAAGCGGCTTGCACCGCGCTGTGGTGGAAATATGGGTGCACCGACGTCATCGGGATCGACACCTTCGGTGAATCGGCCCCGGCAGGAGCTCTTTTCAAACATTTCGGCCTGACGGCTGACAAGGTGGCGGAGCGCGTCAAAGCGGTTATCTGACCGCAGTCAACACGCACCTTTCAGGGCCCCGTCGTGAGACTGGGCCCTTTTTGTTGTGAAAATACAACAGCGGCTCAAAAGATTGCGATTTGATGACAAATCGCTTTACAGATGGTTAAGCGGGTGTTAATTTTTTGACTTGGCGCAAAACGCACCCTCCATGGGCGTTTGTTCCAATCCGGTTCCTACAGAATACTTAGGGGGTTAAACAATGAAGGTATCCAACCTGCTTGGAAAGGCTAAAGGGTCCGCCCTTCTGCTGCTGGGCACGGCATCCGTGGTTGTATCCATGGACGCTAACGCCATTCCGGTCTTTGCTCGTCAGACCGGCTTCAAATGCGTCGCTTGTCACGTTGGCGGCATGTATCCGCAACTCACTTCGCTGGGTCGCATGTTCAAATTGACCGGTTACACCATGGGCAACCGCCCCAACCTGACCGATCTGGAAGTCCAGAATGACTATCCTCCTGTGGCCGTCATGGTGCAGGGTGCTCGTCAGTATTACAACAATACAAGTACTCAAGGGTTGCCTGGCCACGGGCAAGGCGTGCCTTCTTCTTCAATGAATGTGCAAGTTGTCAGCTTTTTTGCGGGTGGAAAGATTACCGATAACGTCGGTGCCTTCATGCAATGGACCGGTCAGAAATATGACAATACACAGACCGGTTCCCAAGCTGGTTGGAATGCTGCCGCGATCGATAACACTGAATTCAGATATGCCGATCGCACGGTTACCCCAACGACCGACACCGTCGTCGGCGCATATGTCAACAACCGCGCTACGATGTCTGATGTGTGGAATAACATGGGACCATGGCAATCGGGCTGGATAAACTATTTCAATAGTGGCAACGCTCAAGCGCCAACGACTTTCTTGATGGGTGAAACGACGCAGCATACCGCTGTTGGTGCGGGTGCTTACATTTTCCAAAACAAGACATGGTATGGCGAGTTGGCGGTTTACAAATCGCCAACCCACGGCCCCTTGTCAGCTTTGACAGCAGGTGCCCCACCCTCGAACGCAGCCGCTGGTTCGAATGGTACCGTGATTGATCCAACGCCGTATTTGCGTCTGGCCTACAACAAAGAATGGGGTCCCCATAATTTTGAGTTTGGCTTGCATGGAATGATGGCCTATGCCCATGGCTCAGGCTTGCTTGGCTCGACCGGTCCCTCCGATTACAGCCAACCGGTTAGCACCTATCGCGATGTCGGTTTTGACTCTCAGTATCAGTACGTGCTCGATCCACATTACTTCTCGGCACATGCGCGTATTACCCGTGAGTACATGAACAATGCGGGTCCCGGTGTTTTTGCAAACTACTCAAATCTGACACCGGTGAACGCAACGGATAACTTGACCGAAACGTACGTCGATGCCATTTATGTTTATCAAGCCAAATACGGTGCTCAACTCAGCTACCAAAACGTAACCGGCTCCAATGACGTTGGCCTGTATTCGATGGCTGTCAATGGAGCGGGTGGACTGACCGGTAATCCCAACTGGTCGGCGTGGACGCCTCATGTGTTCTATGCACCTTGGCAAAATGTGCGCATTGGGTATATGTACACGTTCTACACCCAAATGGGCGGGGTAACCAGTGGCAACAACAACTTGGTTTTCAATGGTACCAAGTTTAGTCCTGCAAACTTCAATACCTCCATGCTGTACATTGGCTTTGTTTACTAATAGGGGATGAATATGAAAAACATCAAGACCATTCTGACCCTTTCAGCCATGTCGCTGGCGTTGGGGGCTTGTTCCACCGGGCTCGACAAGAGTCGTAATCTGGGCAATCCCAATGTGACCGGCAATACGCTGGCCCAGCAGGTTTGCTCCGTGTGTCATGGTGGCATTGGCAACGATGTCAACGGCAATTCGGTCAACCCGCGTTATCCCAAGCTGGCAGGCCAGCAGAAGGAATACCTCGTGGCTGAAATGAACGAGTTTCACAACCATACCCGTAAAGACCCCATGGCTCAGGCCATGATGTGGGGGATTGCGCGTAACTTCACGCCGAAGCAGATCGACGAGTTGGCCAACTTCTATTCGAACCAGAAGCCCATTCCGGATTCGGGTCAGAAAGCAGCTTTGGTGGCGGAAGGCGACAAAATCTTCCACGAAGGCGTGTTGGACAAAGGTGTGCCCGCATGTATGGGTTGCCACGGTGCCAATGCCGAAGGGAATGGTCCCATTCCCCGTCTGGCCAGCCAGCATGCAGACTACATCTACAAGCAGCTGAGCGTCTTCAATACGGATGAAGTGTATACCGAAGGCAAGGAAAACGTTCCGGATTCCGATCTGGAGCGCCCACAGGGTGCTGTTATGGAAGGCATCGCGCATGGTTTGACGGAGCAACAGCGTCGTGCTATGGGTGCTTACCTGTCATCCCTGCACTAACCTTTATCGACCCCTGGTGACAGGGGCCGCTGGTTTGCATGTGCAAGGCCCCGCTTCGGCGGGGCTTTTTTTATGGGTGCGTAGGCCTCAGTTGGGGTCCATGGAAGACCGGTAAACATGGTGCCAATGGGGGCGGCGCTCTGGTTTGTGCAGGGTTTCACTGTCCATGCTTTCGTGCGCGGTGCTCAGCAAAACTGTCGGTAAGATATGGCAAGATGATGGTGAAGTGAGTTTCACTGAACTCGGTTATCATGGGGTTCTTTGTTTGATCATCGGGGGTAGTGCCATGCATCGTGCGACAAAGTGGTTGTTGGGTTGTGGGTTGGCTTGTCTGATGGGCTCGGTATGGGCGGAGGCCGGACCTCCGGTGGTCCATGAACCCGATGGCACAGCCGCGGGGGCTAAAGTCGAATTGCTGTGGCTGGGGCAATCGGCGATCCGTCTGACTACCCCAGGAGGGAAGGTTATTCTGATCGATCCTTTTATCACCCAGAATCCCAAGGCCCCTGAACATTATAAGAATCTGGATAATCTGGGGCGTATCGACCTCATTTTGGTAACCCATGCTCACGGCGATCATCTCGGCGATGGTCCTGCCTTGGCGCGCAAACTTCATATTCCGCTGATCGGGCCGGCTGGCATGAGCCAGTCACTGATCGCACTGGGCGATTTGCCACAAGAGTTGGCGCTGTTGATGAACAAGAGCGGTACGGTTTCACCCTTGGGGCCCAACATTACCATTTCCATGGTTCATGCTGAGCATAGCTCGGAACTTGATTGGGTCAACCCCGCGACGGGTAAGCATGAAATTCATGCCGGGGGCGAGCCGGTGGGATACATCATTCAACTGGAAAATGGTTTTCGCATTTACGACATGGGTGACACGGGTTTGTTTGGAGATATGAAGTTCATTGCCGATTACTACCGCCCCGACCTGGTGTTGGCGCCCATTGGCGGCAATTACACCATGGGCCCGACAGAGGCGGCTTTTGCCATCCGCTACTGGCTGCGTCCCAAATACGTATTGCCCTTCCATTACGGCACATTTCCGGCTTTGACAGGGACGCCAGAAGCGTTTGAGAAAGCACTGGGGCCAACCCGCACCAAGGTGATCGAGCTCAAGCCTGGCGGCACAGTTTCGTTTTAATTGAGAGGGAGATAAGATGATTCCAGTGGTACCTGTGATTTTATGTGGGGGGGCAGGCACCCGATTGTGGCCTTTGTCACGGGCGGGCTATCCCAAGCAGTTTCTCAATCTGGCAGGGGACCAGAGTTTGTTCCAGGGGGCTTTGATGCGCGCCGGTGCCTTGGCCGCGAGCGATATCCAGTTGCAAACCCTTTTGTTGGTGACCCACGACGATCACCGGTTTCTGGCTCAGGACCAATGGCTGGCCTTGGAATCTACGCAGGAAGCCAAGTTCCTGCTGGAGCCTTCCGCCCGTAACACGGCCCCGGCGCTGACCTTGGCGGCCCTCCAGTCCATGGAGGGTGGGCAAGATCCCGTATTGGTGGTCTTGCCGGCAGACCAGACCGTCGGGAAACCGGAGATTTTGGTGGATGCCTTGCAACGCGCGGTGCGCGATGCCCAAGAGGGATTCTGGGTCATCCTTGGAATTACCCCAGACCGCCCGGAAACCGGTTACGGTTATATTCGTTATGCCGGTGAACCCGATGTGCAGGGTGCCTATGCGGTGGCCCAGTTTGCTGAAAAACCTGATGAAGCTACGGCACAACGCTATCTGGCCAGTGGTGACTACGCTTGGAATGGCGGCATGTTCGTGTTGCGGGCCAGTCTATGGATCAAGGCATTAGAGCGTTTCAGGCCCGATATTCTGAAAACGGTGCGGGAGGCATGGGCTCAACGCTCCGTGGATGGAGACTTTATTCGTCCGGATCGAACCTTATATGCCGCGACGCCTTCCGAGTCGGTGGATTATGCTGCTCTGGAACATTGTCCTGGATCGGATATCCCTTTACGCATGGTGCCGTTGGCTGCGCAATGGAACGACCTTGGAGCATGGGATGCCGTTTGCGGGGCGAATGCCCAGGATGCGGCGGGGAATGTGGTGTGGGGCGATGTGGTACTCACCGACACGCGCAACTCTTTGGTGCATGCCAGCCATCGCTTGGTGGGAACGGTGGGTGTGGACAATGTGGTGGTCGTGGAAACGGCGGATGCGGTGTTGGTGGCGGATCGTTCCAAAAGCCAGCAGGTGAAACAGGTGGTGGCGGCATTGCAGCAGTCAAAGCGCGAAGAGCACCATTTGCATCGCAAGGTGCATCGTCCCTGGGGTTGGTACGACAGCATCGACGACGGAGAACGGTTCAAGGTCAAGCGTATTCAGGTCAAACCCCACGCCAGTCTCAGTTTGCAGAAACATTACCATCGCGCCGAACATTGGATTGTGGTTCAGGGGACGGCCGAGGTTACCTGTGGCGAAAAAACCTTTCTGCTGCACGAAAATCAGTCGACCTACATTCCTCAGGGCGAGATTCACCGTTTGGCCAACCCTGGAACCATCCCTCTGGAGATCATTGAAGTTCAGACAGGGGGCTATTTGGGGGAAGACGATATTGTGCGTTTCAGCGATGTCTATGGGCGTCAGTGACTGATGCCATCTCGGCGCACCACCTGAACGGCGGTGCGCAGCAGGATCATCAAATCCAACCCAAAGGATCGATGGGTCAGGTAATGAGCATCGAGGGCGACTTTTTGTGGGATGGGGATTTCATCTCTGCCATGGATCTGCGCCCAGCCGGTCAACCCGGGTACCAGACGGTCAACGCCCGTAGCGCGTCGTTGTTCCATCAGGTCATCCTGGTTGAAGAGTGCGGGGCGCGGGCCGACTAGGCTCATGTCTCCCTTGAGAATGCTCCATAACTGAGGCAGTTCATCGAGGCTGGACTTGCGCAGGAATGAACCGATGGGCGTCAGGTAACGCCCAGGGTCGGTCAGCAAATGGGTCGCTACGGCTGGGGTATCGACCTGCATGGTGCGGAATTTGGGCATGGCAAAGAGCCGGCTGTTGGCGCCCACCCGCTGTGACCAATAGAGAACGGGACCTGGGGAAGTCAAGCGTACAGCAAGGCCGGTGCCCAGCAAGATAGGTGTCAGAAGGACCAAGGCTGTGAGTGCAACACCAGCATCGAAGAGGCGTTTCAAGTGTTCATACATGGTTCTTGCCAAGTTTAAAGTTGGATGGTAGCCATTGTGCCAGGCCATCCTGTGTTTGAGCCAAAGGAGAATACTCGCAGCCAAGATATCCTGGGTAACCAAGACGATCCACCAGGTCGAAAATGGCGGGGTACGGAATGGTGCCCGCCAAAGGTTCATGGCGGCCAGGATGGCCGGCGATCTGCATGTGGTGAACCTTGCCTCCAGGGAGATAGCGCATAATTTCATCCCATACTTGGCCTTCCATGCGTTGGCAATGGTAGAGGTCCATTTGGACGCCCAAACGAGGCGAGTTGATGTCCGCGACCAGCCGATGGGCCTGCTCCTGCCGCGTCAGAAAATATCCTGGCATATCGGTATCGTTGATGGGTTCGATGACCAGGCTTACCGTATGCGACGTTACCTGGTTGCAGGCCCAGGACAGGTTTTCCAGAAACATCTCTCGTGCCCGTTCGGGATTATCTTCGGGGCTGAGAACGCCCGCCATGATATGCAAGCGCTGGCACCCGGTTATGTCGGCATAGGGTAGGGCGGTATCCAGCAAATGGCGGCGAAATTCCTCTTGCCGTTCGGGGAAGATGGCCATACCGCGATCCCCTCGCATCCAGTCGCCCGGCGGAGCATTGAAGAGCACCAGGGATAAGGCCTGTTGGTCAAGTTGTGTCCGAAAACGCCCAGCATTCATGGTTTCGTAGGGAAACAGGCATTCCACGGCCGTGAAACCATCGCGATGGGCCAATGCGGGGCGTTGCTCAAAAGGAGCTTCACCGTAGAGCCAACTGAGATTGGCGGCAAAACGCGGCATGAAATCAGGTTGGATCAGCAAGGATGGCGCCAGTGGCAATGATCATGGCGCGCGCCATCAGCAAAGCTCGACCTTGTTGATGGTGCAAGGGGCGCGCGGTAACATCGCCTTTCAGGATACGCACGGCACTCAGAACCTGGGCAATTTCAAGCGCGTAGAGCACGAACAACAGACCGAGATGCATCCAAACGCCGAATGAAAAAATATCGCCATTTTCGATCAACCGGTGCCACCAACGCCGGTGGGTATACAGGTACCAGGGAATGGCGAGGTCAAAAACCAAGGTGGCCGTCATCACGGGAATGTGGAAATAACGGTAATGGGGCCGGTAGTAGGCGGCCAGCATCACGAGGTAACTGAGGGAGGCAGCAAGGAAAGGCGTCATGACTCTATGACGAGGTCTGCCCGGTTTGGTTCAGCCCATCTGGCGATCCGTCACGATGTGCCTGATCGGTCATCCAGCGGCTTAAGGCTTGCAAACCTTCTTCCGATAGTCGGTTGCTGGAGAAGCAGAGAGCAAACTCCGAAGGACCGGAGGTAAAACCGAGGGGGGCGATGAGACGACCCTGGGCCAGTTCCCGTTGTGCCAGCCGTTCAGGGGAGATGGCGATGCCCAGTTTGGCACTGGCAGCCTCCAGCATCAATTGCAAGTTGTCAAAGTGCCGTGCCAGTTGCAGTTGGGGGGCTTCCCAGCCGTTCAATAGGGCCCAATCCTCCCATGCGCTGCGACGGGATAGGGTGTACAGCAGCGGTTGGCCGTCAAGATCGGTGGGCTTGCTGGGAAGATGGGGCCAGTCGGGGGCGCAAACGGGACCAGCCCGGTCCGAGAATAGCGTGGTGCCTTGGATGCCATGGGGCCAAGGTGGACAACCGCTGACCACCAGGGCGTCGATGCGGTTGGTCGCCAGATCGTGAAAGGTTCCCTGGGTCTGTAACTGCAAGCGCAATGAGGGGTGTTGTTGTTCAAAATTTTCCAGGCGCCGGATCAACCAAAGGGCAAGAAAACTTCCCGGTGCTGCCAACGTCAACGTTTCGCCACTTGGCATGGCGAGCAGTTGCTGACAGGTGTCTTCCAAAGTCGAGAGAGCCTGGGTTGCTGCTCGCTGTAAGGTTTGTCCGGCGGGCGTGAGATGAACCCCTGAGGCATGGCGTGTGAACAGGGGCTGCCCAAGCCAGTCTTCCAGTTGACGAATCTGATGGCTGACGGCACTGTGGGTCAAGCATAACTCTCTTGCCGCCAGTGAAAAATTCAAGACCCGAGAACAGGCCTCAAAGATGCGCACCGCATGCAGAGAGGGCAGCTTTCTCATGGAACGGGCGGTGTAAAGGCTTGAGTTTGGCGATGCCAGTGGGCTACTGGCACTTGCTGTCTCCACAGTTGAGGCAGGTCAGGCAACCATCGAGTTTGACCACGGCTTGGGTGGAACATTTGGCGCAGAGTGTGGCCCCTTCGGGAAAACCGTGGTCGCTTGTGGCTTGGGCGGACGTAGCGCGTTGAGCTTCGAACTCCTGACGCTTGGCATTCAGGAAATTTTCTTGATGGGCATCGTGTTCAGGAGGCGACAGCATACCGATTTCGGTCAGATGCTGTTTCAGAACTTCGCCGATATCGGCCACCAGGCTGGGGATGTATTTCCCACCTTTTTTGAAGTAACCGCCCTTGGGATCGAAGACGCTGTGCAGTTCTTCCACCAAAAAGGTGATGTCGCCACCCTTGCGGAACACGGCCGACATGACGCGGGTCAGGGCCACGATCCACTGGAAATGTTCCATGTTTTTCGAATTGATGAAAATTTCGAAGGGACGCCGATGCTCCTGTGGGGTCCCCGCGTTCATCACGACATCGTTGATCGTGATGTACAAAGCATGGTCGGTGACCGGGGTCTTGATCTTGTAGGTATTGCCCACCAGTTTGTCCGGACGGGACAGAGGTTCCCCCAGTTGGTGTACGGAGGCGGCGGGAGTAGCCTCGGCAGTGGCAGGCGTGCTCTCCGTAACGACAGCATACTTGATGATTTTTTGGTCGATTTTAACGGTCATGGCCGTGGTCCTTGTGCATGGTACGTATTCATCGTTCAGAACTTGCCATAGTAGCCTTCTTTCAGGGCGTCGTACAAATTGGCGGCGCTATGCTGCTCGCCATCGTACTCAATGGTTTCGTTGCCTTTGACATCCACCGTGGATCCATCTTCGAGGGTGAAACGGTAGAGGGTGTTTTCCAAATCTTTTTCGGTGACCAAAACACCCTGAAAGGCTTCCGGGTTAAAGCGGAACGTGGTGCAGCCTTTGAGGCCCTTGTCATAGGCGTAGAGGTAGATATCTTTGAAATCTTCGTAGGGGTAATCGGTCGGAACATTGATGGTTTTGGAAATCGAGCTGTCAATCCATTGCTGGGCAGCGGCCTGAATATCCACATGCGCCCGTGCTGAAATGGCCGAAGAATCGACGAAGTAATCGGGCAGGCGTGTATCGCTATCTTGCGCATGGGGCATGGCTTTGGGGTTGATGAGGGTACGGTAGGCAAGCAGCTCATGAGAGAAAACATCGACCTTCTCTTTGCTTTTTTTGCCCTCTCGAATGACATTTCGGCTGTAATGATGGGCAAAGGAAGGTTCGATGCCATTGCTGGCATTGTTACCCAGGGACAATGAAATGGTGCCTGTGGGGGCAATCGAGGTATGGTGCGTGAAGCGCAAGCCGTTGCGAGCGATTTGTTCCCGCAGTTCCAGCGGGAATTGTTGCATGTAGCGGCTGTAGCGTCCCAGAAGCACTTTGCCGGATACATGATCACCCACCTTGAGACCATCGGCGGCCATTTCGGGGCGACGCGCCATCATGGCCGGTGTGACTTCGAACAGATCTTCCATGATGGGGGCGGGTCCCTTTTCTTCGGCCAGTTGGAGGCCAATGTGCCAGCCTTCTTCAGCCATGACCCGCGTTACCTCTTCGGTGAACGTCAAGGATTCTGGCGAACCGTAAGACAGACGCAGGAGCGTCAGGGTTGAACCCAGGCCCAGGTAACCCATGCCATGACGTCGTTTGTAGAGAATTTCCTGGCGCTGACCTTCCAAAGGCAACCCGTTGACATCGACCACATTGTCCAGCATGCGGGTAAAGACTCGCACGACTTCGCGATACTCATCCCAGTCAAAATGGGCTTCTTCGGTAAAAGGAGCGCGCACGAACTGGGTCAAGTTGATCGAGCCCAGAAGACAAGCACCATAAGGAGGCAAAGGCTGTTCCCCGCAGGGGTTGGTGGCGCGGATGTTTTCGCACCACCAGTTGTTGTTCATTTCGTTGACGCGGTCGATGAGAATGAAGCCGGGTTCGGCAAAGTCGTAGGTAGATGTCATGATGACATCCCATAGGCGCCTGGCCTTGAGGGTCTTGTAGATGCGGCAGGCAACTTTGCCATCGTCCCGTTGGACGTGACGTTCGGGGGCAGGCCATTCACGCCAGACAATATCCGCTGACAGCAGGCGAGCGCTGTCTTCAGCTTCGGAAAGGCCAATGGGGAATGCCAGAGACCATTCCTTATCGCCCTTGACGGCCTCCATGAATTCATGGGTGATGAGACAGGATAGATTGAACTGGCGCAATCGGCCTGCCTCGCGTTTGGCCTTGATGAAATCGATGACGTCCGGATGAGCGATATCGAAAGTGGCCATCTGCGCCCCTCGGCGCCCTCCGGCCGATGAAACGGTAAAACACATCTTGTCGTAGATATCCATGAAGGACAGCGGTCCGGACGTGTAGGCCCCTGCCCCGGCGACGAAGGCCCCTTTGGGACGCAGGGTGGAAAATTCGTAGCCGATGCCGCACCCTGCTTTCAGGGTGAGTCCGGCTTCGTGAACTTTCTCCAGAATGCCATTCATGCTGTCTTCGATGGTCCCAGATACGGTGCAATTGATGGTGCTGGTGGCGGGCTTATGTTCCAGAGCTCCGGCATTTGACATGATGCGTCCTGCCGGGATGGCTCCCCGTCGCAATGCCCAGAGGAAACGTTCGTACCAGAAGGCGCGTTTCTCGGGCGTGCTTTCTGTTTCAGCCAAGGCTTGGGCAACACGTTTGTAGGTATCGTCGATATGTTGGTCAACGGCCTCACCGCCCTTGTTTTTAAGCCGATATTTCTTATCCCAGATGTCCAGCGACACCGGTTGGAGTGGGACTTCAGAAAGGTTATGGACGGCAGTTTTGACGGCGGAGAGCATGAGGTTCCTCGGTTTTTGGGTATGACGGTGCGACCAGGATCGTTCGGGAAGGAAACCGATATTTGGTTTGAAACCACAATATCTTGTGGTTTATGGGACAAATTACCCCACTTTATGCGGTTCGTCAACGGGTTTCATATAGGGTTTCATATAGGGCGTGGCGAACCATCATGAGAATGCCAAACCCCAGCGCAACAGCTGGAAATAGCAGCGCCTGGGAAGCCACTGCAAGATTTTGAGCAGATAAGTAAAGCGGCGCGGGAAATGAATGTCGAAATCGCCCCGTGCCAGACCGGCCAGAATGGCCTGGGTTGCCTGTTCGGGCTGGATGAGGGCCGGCATGGCAACATCAACCGAGGCGGTCATGTCGGTGGCGACAAACCCAGGGCAAATACGGGAGATACCGATCCCCAGAGGACTCAGTTCGAAATACAGCCCCTCACACAGATTGTTGAGTGCTGCTTTGCTGGGGGCGTAGGCCAAGGCGCGCGGCAGTCCGTTGTAACCTGCCACGCTGCTGATGAAGCTCAGGTGCCCGCCGCCCTGTTGGCGCAAAATGGGCAACATGACGGCGGCAACCCGGTAGGGCCCCGCCAGGTTGATGCTCAGGGTTTGCTCGACGACAGGCAGGTGAGAAGCATCGAAATCGACTGCGCGGATGGCATCGTAAACACCGGCCGCCACGATGACCAAATCGATGCCGCCCCAATTTTGCAGAAGGTGCTGCGCGGTTTGTTGCAGCTGCTCGGTCTGTTGCACATCGAGCGGGCTCAGGATAATGCGTTCCCGTTGGGCATCAGGAAGGGTGGACAGCCAAGGATCGAGAGGAGCAAGATGGCGTCCTGAGAGGGATAACTTGGCGCCCTGGAGTGACAGTTCGCGGGCCAAAGCTGCGCCGATACCGCGGCTGGCCCCGACGATCCAGATACGTTGGCCTGCCCAGGAAGGGATTGGAGGGTTGAGGGGTTTCAGCATGGACAAAGGCTCTGCAAGCGAGTGATGAGGGAATGTTTGTGTTTGATCAAATCTAAATGTAAAAAATCAGGTAAAATATGCGCCACCCT
>JAJYQG010000161.1 GCA_021794775.1 Pseudomonadota bacterium | reverse complement strand
AGCCAAGGGCCATTGTCCAGCATCGTTGCAGGACTGATAAAAACCAGGCCACTTGGTGCGACATCCTGTGTCCCCAAGCACCACGATTTTCCTGACGACCGCTGGGACATGAGGCAATTCCTGACCACCCAAACGAACCGTGGCCGTTGCCGGAATACCGCTCAACTCACATACCTGCAAGGGAAAAACGGATCCCGGCTGATCTGCCCTGGGCGTCTTGCGGGGCCCGACGCGCACCACCATCGGCTGCGACTTGCCATCCACCTCCAGCTGTGGGCAAACTCCTCCTTTCGTCAAAACACGCACAATGCTGTGCCCATCTCCCGAAAGCAGCCTGAAGGCAGACAACGTATCTTCAGCAGCCGCATAAACCGGTACCAGCCCCAAAACCATCCACCATGCCAGCCATGCCTGGCCCATCCTGGCCAGACTCTTCACGCTTCTTCCCCCAGAAAAAGGCGGTAGGCCGGGTTATCGGTTTCTTCCACCCAAGGATAGCCAAGGTTCTGAAGAAAACGCTGAAACAGGGATTGATCCCCCGGGGGCACCTGAAAACCCACCAGCACCCGTCCCGTATCTGCCCCATGGTTGCGATAGTGAAACAGGCTGATATTCCAATGGGCGTTCATGCTGTCCAGAAAACGTGCCAAAGCACCGGGTCTTTCTGGAAACTCAAAGCGGTACAATGTTTCATGTTCCGCCTGAGGCGCATGCCCCCCCACCGAATGGCGGACATGCAGCTTGGCCATTTCGTTGCTACTCAAATCCAGGGTATCGATGCCACAGTCATTGAGGGCCTGAAAAAGCTCTCCGAGCTCACGGCGGTCGGCGAGGGATACCCCAACGAACACATGAGCCTTACGGGCGTCCCCATAGCGATAATTGAATTCGGTCACAGCTCGCGGTCCCAGCAATGCACAAAACTGCCGAAAACTGCCCGGCTTTTCTGGGATGGTGGCGGCAAACAAGGCCTCCCTTTGCTCACCGAGCTCCGCACGCTCTGCCACAAAACGCAGTCGGTCAAAATTCAGATTGGCCCCGCTGGCGATGGCCACCACGGACTTGCCCTGCCAATGCTCCCTGGCAACGTACTGCTTGAGTCCGGCCAAAGCCAAGGCACCCGCCGGTTCGAGAACCGCGCGAACATCGTCAAAAACATCCTTGACGGCAGCACAAATGGCGTCCGTATCCACCGTCACCATGTCATCCACGTAACGTTGACAGAGGCGGAACGTTTCCTCCCCTACCTGACGCACCGCCACGCCATCGGCGAACAATCCAACCTGATCCAGCATCACGCGCTCGCCCAGGGCCAGCGACCGACACATGGCATCCGAATCCTGCGGCTGTACCCCGATGACCTTGACATGGGGACGCAATTGCTTGATCAATACCGCAACACCGGCAATCAAGCCCCCCCCTCCCACAGGAACAAAGACCGCGTCCAAGGCGCCAGAGGCCTGACGCAAAATTTCCTGAGCCACAGTCCCCTGACCGGCGATCACGTCGGGATCGTCGTAAGGATGCACAAACGTCAGCGAGTGCTGCCGCGCCAGGGTCAACGCATGGTCATAGGCCTCTGAATAGGAAACGCCCGCCAATACCACCTCTGCTCCCCATGACTTGACCGCTGAAACTTTGATGGAAGGCGCCGTCGCCGGCATCACAATGAGCGCACGCACCCCCATGCGGTGAGCGGCCAATGCCACACCTTGGGCATGATTGCCAGCACTGGCGGCAATGACCCCGTGAGCCAGTTGGTCCGGCGCCAAGCTGGCCATCTTGTTGTACGCACCGCGCAGCTTGAACGAGAAAACCGGCTGCAGATCCTCACGCTTCAGCCAAACCTGGCCTCCCAAGCGCTCTGACAAGCGGGGCATGCGCTGAAGTGGGGTTTCGTCTGCCACATCGTAAACCCGGCTTGCCAGCAAAATCCTTTCCAGATACTTTTCCATGGTCGGCCTTGCAATGAAATAGCATGAGAGTAACAAACTTTCAGCCAGAGCCAAAATCGTCATCTTGTTGTGGTTGAACCCGTAGGCCATTTGCGGTTATGCTCGGGACTTTATGGGAGACCGTTCATGAATCAGGATGACCTGAAAAGAGCTGCGGCTCATGCCGCTCTGGATTATGTCCCCGACGATTCCTTGGTGGGCGTGGGTACGGGTTCCACCGTCAATTTTTTCATCGAAGCGCTGGGTACCCGAAAACACCGTATTGCCGGTGCCGTATCCAGCTCTGAAGCCTCCACCGCGCGACTCAAGGCCGTCGGCATTCCCGTCTTTGACCTCAATGGCGTCAATGAACTGCCCGTCTACATCGACGGTGCCGACGAAATCACGCAGGGTCTTGCCATGATCAAAGGTGGTGGTGGTGCTCTCACCCGCGAAAAGATTGTCGCCGCCGTCGCCGATAAGTTTGTTTGCATCGCCGACGAGAAAAAACGCGTCTCGTTGCTGGGCAAATTCCCCTTGCCACTTGAAGTCATTCCCATGGCACGCAGTTACGTCGCACGCGAGGTCGTTCGTCTCAGCGGACAGCCCGTCTTGCGCGAAGGCTTTACCACGGATAACGGCAACCTCATTCTGGATATCCACAACCTCCAGATTCTCGATCCCATCGAATTGGAAACGCGCCTTTCCGCCATCACGGGTGTCGTCATGTGCGGCTTGTTTGCCCGTCGTCCAGCTGATATTCTGATTCTGGCAACCGCAAACGGAGTCGAAATCACTCGGCGCTAAGGGAGATCCCCATGGGACAGGAACATATCGCCAAACAGTTTGATGTCGAGCTCGAGAATGTGCGTGCCAAGGTATTGCGCATGGGTGGGCTGATTGAAGAACAGATCGAGTCTGCGGTCACGGCCCTCCAGCAGGTCCATGTTGCCCTGGCACGGCAGGTCATTGAAAACGATCGTCGCGTCAACGGGCTGGA
>JAJYQG010000051.1 GCA_021794775.1 Pseudomonadota bacterium | reverse complement strand
CTGAAGATTGAACAGGGCGCTGTTGAGTATACGCGGTCAACAAGGCGCGCAGACGGTCAGGGTCCAGCCGGTGTTGCGGTGTGATGCACCAATCGTTGGCCACAATGGCGAGATCATAAATCCAGTTGTCTTGCCCGGCAAAATAGAAGTCGATCAGTCCGCTGACAGTGTCGTTGCAGAATAAAACATTATCTCGAAAAAGATCGGCATGAACCGGGCCATGGGGCAGCGTCGCCTCAAAAGTCATGGCATTGACCATGGCCAGATCAAGGCGTGCCTGCTGTTCTGAATTCAAATAAGAGCGAACATGGGTTGCTATCTGTCGGCGCCAGTCTTCCCCCCTTGGGTTGGCCTGTGCCAAGGGGTAAGACTGAGCCAGTCGATGAAGCTGGCCCAGCATATCGCCAAGATTGGCGCATTGCTTCTGGTTTGGGGCAAAACAGGAAGTCCCTGCGAGCCGTGAAACCAGAGTGGCAGGTTTTCCCTTCAAGGGATGGATGAAACTGCCGCTTGTGGCGACTTGAGGTTGGGGGCAGGGCAGTCCACAGGATGCCAAATGGTGCATCAAACCCAAATAGTAGGGGAGTTCTTCTGTCGAGAGTTTTTCAAAAAGGGTCAGAACGAAACGTCCTTGCGGAACCTGCACGAAATAGTTGGTATTTTCGATGCCGGAAAGTATCGGGTCCAGGGATTCCAGTGGACCCATATTGTATTCTGACAGCCAGAGTGACAGCTCTGTGGATGAAACCGGCGTAAAGACAGCCATGAAATGAGGCCAGTATCAGAAGCGGAAAATGACCCAGCGCGGCGGCTGAAGGTTGTTGTCGAGAGCATCATGGCGGTGCCAAATGCCGTTACCTTCTTCGTCGATCAGGTAGTAGGGGGCGCCGATGCGGGGGGTGACTTTGATTTTGTACAGATGGCCGCGGATCCTATGTTCTTCGAAACGGGTTTGATTACGATCGACGATCGTTACCTCATCCGCTGCCTCGGTTTCGGAAGCGGCCGGAGGGGCCGTTGTGGGATCATCCGGGACATCTTGGGTGATCGAGGGAGGAAGTGGCGCACTGTCCAAAGGTGGAACAGCGCCACCATCAGCCCAGGCTGACAGAGCACAGACCAGTGTGGCAACCGTGGCAACATATCGTGTGCGAGCATTCATCATGGAAGCGATTCTATCAGGTGTTGCGTTGGTTGGTATATTCTTGAGGGCTGAACGGGAGAGGTATAAGGAATTTTATGGATGCAGAAGCCAGGGGGTTGCGCCGTTATCTTGAGCGGGGGGGGTTGATTGCCTACCCCACACGTGCTGTTTTCGGGCTCGGCTGTGATCCTGGCAACGCGCAGGCATTGCGCGCTTTGGTGCGCCTTAAACGCCGCCCCTTATCCAAGGGCATGATTGTGGTGGCGGATTGCGAGAAACGTTTGCATCCCTTTATGGCCCCCCTGGAAGCCGAACTGTGGCAACGTTGTCGGGCAACATGGCCTGGAGCTTACACCTGGTTGGTGCCAGCGCGAACACGCTTGTCCCATCTGCTATGCGGAGGGTCTCGCGGCGGCATCAAAAAGGTTGCGCTGCGTCACGATGACTATCCCGCTGTGAAGAAACTTTGCCGTCGTGTCCAATTGGCGTTGGTCTCGACCAGCGCCAATCTCGCTGGAAAGCGGCCTCTGAAGCAGGCCCGTGCCTGCCGCCTGCATTTCGGTGCCAAAATCCGGGTGCTCGAAGGCCGTTGCATGATGCACAGCAACCCTTCTACCATTGCAGACTTGCTGACGGGCAAGATCGTCCGTCAGGGTTGATATCGAAGATCAATGGGGCGGTTTGAGGGCGCGCCAGCCAATATCCTGGCGGTATTGCATGCCCTCAAAGTGAATGCGTCCAATTCTGTCGTAGGCCAATTGCCGAGCGGTTTTCAGGGTATCACCCAGAGCGGTGACGCATAATACCCTGCCGCCGGAGGTGACAAATTGATGTCCGTCGAGACGGGTCCCGGCGTGAAAAACGTGGGTATCCGCCAAGGAAGCATCCAGTCCTGAAATGGGGGTTCCGGTGCGAGGAGCATCGGGATAACCGGGGGCTGCCAGTACAATGCCGACTGCAGGGCGCCGATCCCAGTCGACGGAAACCTGTTCAAGCTTACCATGAAGCGCGGCTTCGATCAGTTCCACCAAGTCGGTGCGAAGTCGCATCAGTAAGGGCTGGGTTTCCGGGTCGCCAAGGCGACAGTTGTATTCCAGGACGCGGGGCGATCCGTCCGCAGCGATCATCAATCCGGCATACAAAAAGCCGGTATAGGGGTTTCCTTCCTGGGCCATGCCGTGCAAGGTTGGCAGGATGATGTCACGCATGATGCGACCGTGCAGCGTGGGTGTGACCAACGGAGCAGGAGAATAGGCTCCCATCCCGCCCGTATTGGGGCCTTCATCACCGTCCAGGAGACGTTTATGGTCCTGGCTGGTGGCCAAAGGAAGCACCTGGTTTCCATGGGCCATGACAATGAAACTGACTTCTTCGCCTTCCAGAAAGTCTTCGATCACAATTTGTTGGCCTGCAGCGCCAAGCCGGCCACCCATCAGCGTATCCAATCCAGCGTGAGCCTCGGCCAGCGTCTGGGCAACGATGACGCCTTTGCCTCCCGCAAGTCCATCGGCTTTGAGAACCACGGGGGCCCCGACGCGGTCGAGGTGCGCATGGGCAGCTTCGGTATCGGTGAAGGTGGCGAAATGGGCCGTGGGAATGCCGTGTCGAGCCATGAATGCTTTGGCATGGCTTTTGGACCCTTCGAGCTGGGCTGCGGCCTGGTTTGGCCCAAAAATGGCCAGCCCGGCTTCCTGAAAACGGTCAACCACTCCTTGGGCCAGGGGAGCCTCCGGGCCAACCACGGTAAACGTCACCTCCTCGCGACGAGCAAGGTCCAACCACCCTTCGATGTCATGGCAAGAAACGGCATGCACACCTTCTTCCA
>JAJYQG010000081.1 GCA_021794775.1 Pseudomonadota bacterium | reverse complement strand
GAACGGGAGCAGGGGACTTTCGATCAGTTGTTGGTGACACCGCTTTCACCTCTTGAGATTCTGCTGGGCAAGGCCCTGCCAGGCCTGATCGTGGGCTTGTTGCAGGGGGTTGCGATCATTCTGATAGCGGTATTCTGGTTCCAGGTGCCGCTGCTGGGCAGTCTTTTGGCGCTGGCTTTGGGGATGCTGCTCTATCAGTTGGCTGCCATTGGGATCGGGCTCATGATTTCATCGCTGGCGGTGACGCAGCAACAAGGTTTGCTGGGGGTTTTCCTGTTTCTGGTGCCCGCCATCATTCTGTCGGGTTTTGCCACCCCCATCGACAATATGCCCGAAGCGGTCCAGCTTCTGACGTTGATCGACCCGGTGCGCTATTTTCTGATCATTGTGCGCGGCATCTTTCTGGAAGGGGATGGCGTTGGCCTGTTATGGCCGCAGTACGGACCACTGATGCTCATCGCCATGGTGTCGATGGGCGTATCCACCTGGCTTTTTCGTCATCGCATGGGCTAGCAGCCTGTCGGGCTTAAAGGAAATCGGCTGCAAATCCGACAGACTGCTAGTGGGATGCGGTACATGAGGCCGGTCCTGGGGGCGATGCGGTCTCGCTCGAGATCAAGGTGACGGTGGCGGGCATGCCAAGACGCAGACGGTGTTCAGGGTTGCAAACAAAAATGCGCACGCGGTACATCAGTTCGGTGCGCAATTCTGGGGTTTCGACATTCTTGGGGGTAAATTCCGCACTGGGCGAAATGAACCCGACCCAACCGTGAAATCGCTGGCCGGGATAGGCGTCGGTTGTGACCCAGGCGCCCATGCCCGTCGTGATTCGTCCCATGTCGGTTTCGGCCAGGTAGGCTCTGACCCATACCGGATTGTCCAGTGCCAGGGAAAACACGGGCGTTTGCGGGCTGGTCATGTCTCCGGGTTCCATGATGCGATCCTGCACCACCCCTTCAGCCGGGGCCAACAAGCGCGTGTCGGCCAGTTGGCGTTGTGCCAGGCTTGCCGCGGCACGGGCGGCTTGCAGGGCTTGTTGGGCTGCCGCGATGTCTTCCTTGCGCGGACCTTCCCGGGTTAGGCGTAGGGCCTGCGTGGCTTTTTCCCGGTTGGCGCGAGCGGTTTGTTCCGCTGCAGCGGCATTGTCGAGGCTTTGTTTCGGGATGAAATGGCGCGATTCCAAGGTGCGCAGGCGCGCCAGGGTGGTCACGGCATTGTCGAAGGTGGCTTGGGCGGCGCTGAGCTCGGCTTCGGCAGCGCGGATTTCTTCTGGGCGTGATCCGGCCATCAGGCGGGCCAGCACCTGTTCCTGATAAGCGGCCTGAGCCTGTGCCTGGGTAGCGGCATCGCGGAAACGGGCGGGATCGAGCTGCGCCAGCAGTTGGCCTTGACGCACCGTTGCGCCTTCGTCTACTGCAAGGCTCAGGATGCGCCCACTGTCCTCGAAGGCGACCTGAACCTGGCGGATATCGACGTTGCCGTAAAGCGTGAGGGGAGCATGGCGGTTGCCGTGCGTGCCGGGGTAGAACCATGCTGCTGCGACCAGCCCGGCAGCGACGACGAGCAGTGGCAAGACGATTTTGCTAGCGCGGGGCGACATGAGGGGGCAGAGCCTCGAGGCGGAAGGGGATGAACCTGGTGGAGGCCCGTTGCATCGGCTATCTCCGTTGTTGGGTCAGCGCGCGCGTGCGACGCAGCGAAATGGCCACGCTGGCGACATTGGGCCACATGTGGAATTTTTGGATGATCACCTCACAGGCCATGACCTTGGGGTGGGTCAGCAAACGTTCCACGATGCGTTGGGCCAAGGTTTCCAGCAGGTGCACGGGCTCATGGCAGGCATCCTGGATGGCTTGCACCAGATGATTGTAATCGTAGCCTTCGCGCAGTCCCATTCGGGTATCTGGAATATGGGTGAGGCTGTTGTCCACTTCGACGCTGGCCTGGAGACGGATTTTTTGTCGCACACCGATTTCCGAGGGGTTGATGCCAATTTCAAGTTCCATGTCGTAACCATCGACGGTGAAACGGGTGTAATCGGGGCTTGTCATGCCTCTATGTCTCCTTCCATTCGCAAAGAAAGTCCGCCATCGATGGGGAACAGGGTGCCGGTGGTGTAGGTGGCCTCGCACAGCAAAAAACGTACGGCGCGTCCCAGTTCATCGAAATGTCCCTGTCGGCTGAGAGGAACCGCAGCGAGGATACGCTGTTTTTCCTGATCGTTGAAGCGGTTGGGATGGGAGGGCCAATCGAAGGGGCCGGGCATCACGGTGTTGACGCGCACATCGGGGGCGAGTTCGACGGCCAGGGCCTGCATGGCGCCGACCAAGGCATTCTTGGCGATATGGTAGGTCAGGTAACCGCGGTTCGGGCGATGCAGATGGATGTCGCCAACGGCGACGATGGCACCCTGTTGCTGACGCAGGCTGGGTAGACAATGGCGGATGAGGCGCAGATGTCCGGTCAGGTGGGTGCTCAGGTCACGGTGGAGGGTGGCCTCAAAACGCTGCAACGTCGAAGGGGTGAATTCCGACGCGTTGGCGACGATGCCACGGACATCGTCGGCAAAGGGTGGGGCGTCGAAGTCACTGCCCAGATCGGCGATCCACCATTCAGCGCTGCCGGAACGCCGTTGGTTGAGACTGGCGCATAAGGCGGCGGCTTCTGGTTGCGATGCGGCACGGCAATGGATGACGACACGGGCACCGCTGTCGTGCAGACAGCGGGCTATGGCCGCACCTCCGCGACGTGCCGCGCCGGTGACAATGTAACGCGCAGGGAGCATGGGGATTTCCGTGAAAGGGTGGTTCGGTTGCCAAGTTTATCAATTTTGCTGGGCGAGGGGCAGCAGGATATGGCTTGCCAGCGTTGGGTACGTGGGTATAATCCTGTCATCGGCTTGGGTCTTAGGGGGCGGGCAACGTCGTGGTGGATAGCGAAGAGGATATTCTGTCTCCGGCGACAGCGACGGGCG
>JAJYQG010000101.1 GCA_021794775.1 Pseudomonadota bacterium | reverse complement strand
TCATCACCAACTGACGTGCCGCGACCGCTTCCCGCCCCCCAAAAAAATCCAGCAACCGGTTATGCACCGGGTCGTAATACAGGGCATTGGCACTGAAGTCGCGGCGCGCTGCATCTTCATCGAGCGAGCCAAACACGTTGTCGCGGGTCAGGCGCCCCTGATCGTCGGTTTGGGAACGGGTATCGTGGGTGGCATGGGCGTGGCCACGGAAGGTGGTGACTTCGACGATCTCATTCTGGCACGGCACATGGATGATTTGAAAACGGCGTCCAATGATGCGCGAACGGCGAATGACGCGACGAATTTGGTCTGGTGTGGCGTTGGTGGCGACGTCGAAATCTTTGGGGATGATGCCGAGCAGCATGTCACGCACGGCACCGCCGACGATGAAAGCTTGGTAACCATTGTCCTGCAAGGTCTTGACCACCCTCAAGGCACAGGGGCTGATGGCCTGCGGGCGCAATCCCTGTTCGGATGCCACCAGGGTGTGGAGTTTGCCCCTTTGCTGAGGCGGATGGCGTTTGAGCAGTTTGTTGATGATGCGGCGGATCATGATCCCATCCAGTTCAGGATAGGCCAATGCTGGGCACGGGCCAAGGCTTCCAGGGCGTTGTCGGGATTGACGGCCACCGGTTCGGTGACCCGCTCCAGCAACGGCAGATCGTTCATGGAGTCACTGTAGAATGCGGTGGCATCGAATTCATCCCAATGTCGTCCCAGTGAGGCCAACCATTCATCGACACGGGCAATTTTTCCAGCCCGGAAGCTTGGGATGCCGCGGACACGGCCGGTGAATTCGCCCTGGGGGTCGGTGTCCGGTTCGGTGGCGATCAGATGTTCGATGCCAAATGCCAGGGCAATCGGGGCAGTCACAAAACGGTTGGTGGCGGTGACGATGGCGACCAGATCGGAGCGCGCCTGCTCGTCGGCAACTTTCTGTCGTGCCAGAGGACCGATGAGGGGCATGATGCGTTGCGCCATGAATTGCTGGTGCCAGCGGTCGAGTTGATGGCGTGGGAAGGATTTCAGGGGTTCGAGCTGAAAAGCCAGAAAAGCCTCGATGTCCAAGGTTCCTGCTTTGTAATCCTCGTAAAATGCCCGGTTTCGGCGTTCGTGGCTGGCACGGTCCACCACTCCCAGCACGGCAAGAAACTGCCCCCATTCAAAATCGCTGTCACCTGAAAGCAGCGTATGGTCGAGATCGAAAAGGGTCAACCGCATGGAGGTGTACCGGGTTGTTGATCCAGTATGGTGCGGATCATGGGAAGGGTGATGCTGTTGCGGTGGGTGGAAATGGTCCAGTTCTGTAAGGTTTTCATTAATCCAAACAAATAATTGTTATCTCGTGGGCAGTGGCTCAGCAGGTAATTCAGGGCATGGTCCGGAAAGTCGAGACCGAGGTTGGCGGCGTGGCGCTGCAGTGCGGAAAATTTGTCCTCGTCACCCAGCGGCTGGATCCTCAATACCAGCCCCCAGGCAAGACGGGAACGAAGATCGGGCAACAGCGCCAGTTCTCCGGGCGGGCAGAGACCGCTGACCAAGAGATGCATTCCTCCTTCCCGCCGCTCATTATAGCGATGAAACAGGTCGATGGCACCTTCTGCACCGAGGCGATGCACATCGTCGATGGCCAGCAGGGTCTCACGGTCGGCAGCGATGCGCGTCGTCGTTTCACAGGCGATGTGCCGGGACGCAGGCACCAAGGCGCGCAGAAGGTGGGTTTTGCCGCAGCTGCGAGGACCCCAGAGGTAAATCATGCGTTCTTCAGGAGGAGCTTCGTGCCAGTGGCGCAAGCGATCCACCAGTTCACGGTTGGGGCCCACCACAAACTGATCGAGACGGGGGGTCCAGTCCGGTTCCAAGGCCAGAATCGTCTGCCGCATCAGGCCGAAGGGCTCCCTTCCCGATAATAGGCTACCAAAAGGGTAAGCAGAATGCGGGCGACGGCCGCGGTGGGCAGTGCGATGACCACCCCAAGAAAACCCAGCAACTGACCAAACGACAGCAGGGCCAGAATGACCACCACAGGGTGAAGTCCGATGCGTTCTCCAACCAGACGCGGGGTGACGACCCACCCCTCCAGGACGTGGCCGACGAGGAACACGCCCACCATGCCGGGCAACAGGTGAGGGTCTTGAATCAGGGCGCTGAGCAGCGTCAGGATGAAACCGATGAATACCCCGAGATAGGGGATGAACACGAGCAGGCCAGTGGTCACGCCGAGGGCCAGGCCGGATGAAATGCCAACAAAATGCAGGCCGATACCGTAAAACAAAGCCATGACGGCCATCACCAAAACCTGGCCACGCAGAAATTGGCCCAGGACGTCATCGATTTCGTTCCCCAGGCGGGATACGGTGGGCGCCCAGCGTTGCGGGATCAGGGCACGGAATGAGGCGACCAGCCGCGTGCCGTCCTTGAGCAGATAAAAGGTGACCACAGGGACCAGCAACAGGGTGAGCAACAAATGCAACAGCACGGAGCCGCCATGGCGCGCCGACAGGAGCAGGCGTTGCGCCGTTTCTTCCAGAGCGCCGACATGCTGTTGCAGCAGTTCGCGCCAGGTACCGACGCTGTTGGACCAGTCGATGCCAAGGCCGTGGGGCAGATAGGGCAAGATCATGTCTTGCCATGCCGCCGCAGAGCTGGGCAGGCGGTTGGCGAGCTGAATCAGGTCCCGTGCCAGCAGGGGAACCAACAGCAGCAGAAACCCGCTCCCCAGTCCAATCAGTGTCAGGACGATGGTCAAGGCTGCCGCAGAGGGGGGGACGCGACGCTGGGTCAGGCGGGTCATCAGCGGGTGGCCCAGGTAAGCCAGCATCAGCCCTGCCACGAAAGGAGCCAAAATGTCGGACAGCGTATACACCAGAGCGGCCAAGGCCAGCAGGGCAATCCAGTATCCGGCGATGCGGGGTGAAGGTGGGCGCGATGGGGGCATTTTGGGTTAGAATTGACCTTTGTCCGGCGCTGTGCGCGACTGCAAGACATCATTCTA
>JAJYQG010000102.1 GCA_021794775.1 Pseudomonadota bacterium | reverse complement strand
GTGACTGCATGAGCGCGCGTCGCTTCAACATCTGGTATTTGATTCCTTTGCTGGTTTTTGTGGGGTTGGCGGTATTCATGGGATTCGGTTTGAAACATGACCCCCATGAGGTGCCTTCTCCCTTTATCGGCAAGGCTGCGCCAGATTTTCGCCTCCCTCGCCTCGAAGGAGAAGGGACCTTTTCTCCCGCCGATTATCGCGGCAAAGTTTGGTTGCTCAATGTTTGGGCATCCTGGTGCGTTTCCTGTCGCGAGGAACATCCGATTCTGCTCAAATATGCACGGATGAGCCAGATTCCCCTGGTTGGTTTGGATTACAAGGACGATGCGGCGGCAGGGCGACGTTGGGTCGATCAGTATGGCAACCCCTATACCATCATTGCCCAGGATAACGATGGCCGGGTTGGGATCGATTATGGGGTGTACGGCGTTCCGGAGACCTACGTCATCGATAAAGCTGGCGTGGTGCGGTACAAACAGATTGGACCGATCACCGAAGAGAGTTTGCAGAATACGTTGATGCCCTTGATTGCGGAATTGCAGAAATGAACATGACGCGCCGTTGGGGCAGGCTATTATGGGCGGGCCTGATGTTGGGTTGCATCGCCACAGCGGGTGCTGAAGAGGCTAAGCCGTTGGCTCAGGATCCGGCTGTTGAAAAGCGGTTGCTCGATATATCCAGCGAAATGCGTTGCCTGGTTTGCCAAAACGAAACGATTGCCGCATCTCAGGCAGATTTGGCCAAGGATTTGCGCGAAGAAATTCGTGAGCAGATCATCAAAGGGAAGACCGACAAAGAGATCACCGATTATATGGTGGCGCGGTATGGCGATTTTATACGTTATCGTCCCCCGGTCAAGCCCACCACCTGGGCTCTGTGGTTTGGTCCTTTCCTGTTGTTGTTGGGAGCGGTGGCTCTGTTGGTCAACACTCTGAAAAAGCATGTTGCGCGACGTTCTGACGAGCCTCCTTTATCTGTGGACGAAAAGCAAAAAATTGAGGCGCTTTTGCGCGACCAAATATGACGGGATTGACAGCTTTTATTCTGGCCAGTGGCACTTTGACTCTGGCGATATTCTTTTATCTGGTTCATTCGGTACGCCGCCAAGCTAGGGTGAACGATCATCGACGCGCTCTGAATGCCGCGGTTTACCGGGACCAACTGCAGGAATTGGCTGCCGAACAGCACGATGGCAGCTTGGCTGCAGAAGACTATGCTCAGGCTCGGGACGAAGTTGAACGTCGCTTGCTGGAGGACACCACGGTTGCTCCCGAGGTTACCGATCGCATTCACGGAAGAAAGAGTGCGTTGGTGCTGCTGGCTTTGTTGCCTTTATCGGCGATTGCCATGTATGTTTGGCGTGGCCATCCTGAAGCCATCGATGGGCAAAGTGCTGCGCCTGCAGCGGCCGAGGCCATGATGGGCGGGCCGATGACGCAGGATAAAATCAATGAGATGGTGGCCAAATTGGCCGCCAAACTGGCCAAGGATCCCAACAATCCCCAAGGTTGGGCCATGCTTGGGCGCTCCTACATGAACCTGAACAAACCGGACGAAGCGGTCAAGGCTTTCAGCCATATTCGCAAGGAAATGGAACAGGATCCTGAACTCATGGTGGACTATGCCGAAGCCCTCGCCGCCGATGCTCAGGTCCGCGGTGATGACAAGCAGATGATCGAGTCCAACGATTGGGTCCAGAAAGCACTGAAGTTGGAGCCAGGCAATGGCAAGGGGCTTTTCATGTCAGGCAGTTTTGCGCTGGTGACGCAGCAATACGATAAGGCGCGTCGCGACTGGGAAAAACTGATGCCGCTGCTGGAACCTGGGACCCAGGATTTCAATTTTGTGCTGGATCAGCTCAACAAGGTGCGGGCCAAACTCAAACTTCCGCCCGTCTCTGGCGATGCCTTCGTCGGACCGGAAGGGCCGGTCAAAGGTGGTTCACGCCAGGGTGCAGCGACCAGTTCCTTATCGGGCGAGGTGACCCTGGATCCTTCGTTCCAGGATAAGGTGTCGCAAGGGGAAACCCTCTTTGTTTATGCCAAGGCTTTGCGTGGTCCTCCCATGCCCGTGGCGGTGATGAAAACCGTGGTAGGCAGTTGGCCTCTTGCCTTTGAACTGACCGATGCGATGGCCATGAGTCCCCAGTTCAATCTTTCTGCGATGGACATGGTGCGTATTGAGGTGAGAATCAGTCGTTCGGGTAATCCCATGCCTTCTTCAGGGGATCTCTTCGGGGTTTCGCTGCCGCTTAAGCCAGGAGCGCATGGAGTGAACCTGGTGATCAATCAGGTCCAGCCCTAGGAACGCACGGATGCTCTCGGTCGATCGGTTGACCTGTCAGCGCGGTGAGCGGCGCTTGTTTCACGCCTTGTCTTTTGAGGTGCCTGCAAGTCAGTGGATTCAGATACAGGGACCGAATGGTGCGGGAAAAACCACCCTGTTGCGCGTATTGGCCGGCCTGACGTCTCCCCTCGAAGGGAAGGTCACCTGGAACGGACAACCGCTGGGCGCGCAGCGCGGCGAATGGCATAGGGATATTCTCTACCTGGGGCATCAGGCTGCGCTCAAGGAGGAATTGAGTGCCGTCGAGAATTTGGGTTATGGCCTCGGCTTGGAAGGATACCCTGCCGAGTCGATCTCCATCATGGAGGCTTTGAACCGCTTCGGTTTGCGCGAGCGCGAACATTTGCCGGTGCGTTATTTGTCCGCTGGACAGCGGCGGCGCGTTCTCTTGTCGCGCTTGTTGGTGCGTCCCGCGCGACTCTGGATTCTCGACGAACCTTTCACGGCTCTGGATGTGCAAGCGACTGCCTTCCTGGCATCGGTCATTGAGCATCATCTGGAGCAGGGTGGCAGCGCTGTATTGACCAGCCACCAGCCATTGGAATTGCGCCCGGGTTTGACGGTGAGCCTCGCATGAACGGCTTATGGGTGGCTTTGCGTCGTGATATGGTGCTGGCGTTGCGCCATAAGAGTGAGTGGTTGACAGCGTTGTT
>JAJYQG010000223.1 GCA_021794775.1 Pseudomonadota bacterium | reverse complement strand
CGATCTGCAAACGCTGATTCGCATGAACCCCTTCGACGGCGACCGCGCGCACTCCGCGCTCTTTCTGACGATTGATGTATTGTTGCGCCTGGCGTACCGCCAACTGCTCTTCATCGATATGCATGGACTTCAACACCCGTCGCACGACCCCTTGTTGGTCCTGCATATCCAGGATCTGAAACTGGGCTGGAAGCCCGGCTTCCTGATGATGCAAACGCAAGAACCGATGGCAGAGTCCGTGAAACGTACCCACCCACCACTCGCGGGAACGCCCCTGGGTTATACCTTCGAGGCGCAACGTCATTTCTCTTGCCGCCTTGTTGGTGAACGTCACGGCCAGCAACTCTTCTGGTCGCGCTTTCCCCGTCTGCATGAGCCAAGCCATGCGCGAGGTCAACACCCGCGTTTTACCGCTGCCAGCTCCTGCCAGAACCAGTGCCGACCCATCCCAGGTGACCGCTTCGATCTGCTGGGGATTCAGTCCTTCAAGCATACGTCCCTTCACTCTTCAATGCAGCATCGCTGCCGACTGTGCATTATACGGGACCCTGTATCAAACACGGCGTGACGAGTATAATCAAGATTTTTCTGCCCCCTGTCCATGGAAGATTCGTACCAGCCCCACCTTATCGAGCCACAACGTCAATCCGAATGGGCACAGCATCAACGTTACCTTGCCGTCGAATCGACTGGAAAACCCAAATACTACTGCTTGTCGATGTTTCCCTACCCCTCGGGGAAACTGCACATGGGACACGTACGAAACTACACCCTCGGGGATATTCTGGCACGTTACCATCGCATGAAAGGGTTTAATGTGCTGCAACCCATGGGCTGGGATGCTTTTGGTTTGCCGGCAGAAAACGCGGCCTTGAAGCAGGGTACCGCCCCTGCCCAATGGACTTACCAAAACATTCAGGCGATGCGCGAACAGCTGCAAAGACTGGGACTGGCCGTCGATTGGAGCAGGGAACTTACCACTTGCCGCCCAGACTACTATCGCTGGGAACAGTGGTTGTTCACCCGGCTCTTCCGCCAGGGACTGATTTACCAAAAAACCGGCACCGTCAACTGGGACCCTGTCGACCAGACCGTACTGGCCAACGAACAGGTCATCGAGGGCCGTGGGTGGCGCTCGGGGGCTTTGGTGGAAAAGCGTGACATCCCGATGTATTACCTGCGCATCACCGACTATGCTGAAGAACTGCTCCATCAGCTTGAACACCTGCCCCAATGGCCGGATCAGGTCAAAACCATGCAGGGCCACTGGATCGGTCGTTCAGAAGGCGTCAATGTGCGTTTTGCTCTGGCCGACGACATTGCGGAATCCTTGACGGTTTATACAACACGGGTGGATACCCTATATGGCGTTACCTACCTGGCGATTGCAGCCGAGCACCCTCTGGCGACTCGTGCGGCTCAGGCAAACCCCTCCTTGTCGAGCTTTATCCAGGAATGTCGCCAAGGCAGCGTGGCGGAAGCCGATGTGGCCACTCAAGAGAAAAAAGGTCAACCAACCCCATTCCACGCCATTCATCCTCTTACGGGTGCACGGATTCCCATCTGGATCGCCAATTATGTGCTCATGGGTTATGGCGAAGGTGCCGTCATGGCAGTCCCAGCCCATGATGCGCGCGATTTTGAGTTCGCGCGCCAATACGGTTTACCCTCCCGTACCGTCATTCAACCCAAAGACGGCCTTGCCCCAGAGGACGCCGCCTTCACCGACGACGGGATATTGTGCGCTTCCGACGACTTTAGCGGCAGAACGTCGGCGGATGCCCGACATAAGATGGCACTCGTGCTCGAAGCACTGGACAGCGGGCAACGCCAGGTACGCTACCGGCTGCGTGACTGGGGCGTCTCAAGACAGCGTTATTGGGGCTGCCCGATCCCTCTTGTTCACTGCCACCACTGTGGAACGGTTCCTGTACCCGATGAACAGTTGCCGGTTGTACTCCCTGAAGATGTCGTGGTCACAGGCCAAGGATCGCCGTTGAAACGCGACCCCGCTTTCTATGAAACCCCATGCCCGCAATGTGGAGCACCAGCCCAGCGCGAAACCGATACGCTCGATACTTTCTTTGAGTCTTCCTGGTATTTTGCCCGTTATGCCTGCCCCGATGCGAGTCAGGCCATGCTGGATGAAAGGGCCCATTATTGGCTGCCTGTCGATCAGTATGTGGGCGGCATTGAACATGCCATTCTCCATCTGCTTTATGCTCGTTTTTTCAACAAGGTACTGCGCGACCAAGGTCTTCTCAGCAACGATGAGCCTTTCACGCGACTGCTTACCCAAGGCATGGTTCTCAAAGACGGCGCAAAGATGTCGAAATCCTTGGGCAACACCGTCGACCCGCAGACGCTGATCGATACCTATGGCGCTGACACTGCACGTTTCTTCATCACATTCACGAGCCCACCGGAGCAATCACTCGAATGGTCAGACAGTGGCGTACAGGGGGCACATCGCTTCCTAAAACGGGTATGGAGTTTCGCGACACAGGTTCGCGCCCAGCGGACATTGAAAGAAGTCCCCATCCATGATGGAACCTCACTCCTTGCGCCCCAAGACAGCAAACCGATACTCCAGGCGCCCCATGTGCGGCATGAACTGCACACCTTGTTGCAGCAGGCGACCCACGACATGGAGCGCCAGCAATTCAATACAGTGACATCGGCCGCCATGAAAATGCTCAATGGGCTGGAAAAGATCGTGACCATCAACGACGCCCTTGCCGAAGAGGGCCTATCCATCTTGCTGCGTGTCCTGGCTCCCATCACGCCACATTTGGCCGATACCCTTTGGCAGAACATGGGCTGGGGAGATTCCATTCTCGATGCCCCCTGGCCTGCCGTGGATGCGGCTGCTTTGGTGCAGGATACCGTCAACCTGGTGGTGCAGGTCAACGGAAAACTGCGTGGCACACTTGAGGTCGATCGCACCCTCGAAACGGCTCAGATCGAGTTGCAGGCCCTGGCGCATCCTGCCGTGCAGAAAATACTCGAAGGAAAAGTACCGCGCAAAGTCGTTCATGTGCCTCAGCGCCTCGTCAACATCGTCGTGTAACGGGTTTCTTCTTGTGCTCACCCCGTTCATGCCTGTCCGCACCCTATCTCGCACCTTGCTGTGCGTATTGGCGCTCTTCCTGGCGAGCTGCGGTTTTCAGTTGCGAGGGCTGCCCGAAGCCCAGTTTCACACTTTGTACATCAGCGGCTCGCTGGGCGGTGCCGCAGATCAGGAGTTGAAGCAAGAAATTCTGCATCAAACCCACTTGTCGCTCGTCACCAAAGCCTCGGAGGCCGATGTCATTCTGTACCTCAAGCCCGTGATCAATACTCAGCAGATTCTGACACTGACCTATCAGGGCGAAGTCTCTCAATACACCCTTTTTTCACGGCTTTCCTACCGGGCCACCGATAACCTTGGCGATGAACTGATTCCGCCAAGCAGCCTCACCGCCAGCCGGCTGTTTAACTACAACGTTGTCCAGATCCTCGGCAAACCCGCAGAGCAAACGCTGCTGGTTCAAGATATGCAAATCGACCTGGTTCACCAGATGATGCGCCGTGTTCTGGCCCTTCACCCAACCTTGGGCAATGCCGACAAACCGGCCACTGCTCCCACCCCTGTCCATGGCAACCATCACCAGCCTTGAACGTCTCGATCAACGGCTTGAAAGCGAACTTCCTTCTCTGCTGCTGATCGTTGGAGACGAGCCTCTAACCGCTCAGGAAGCCACCGATGCCTGGAAACGGGCGGGAGAGAGTCAGGGTTATACGGAACGCTACGCATGGACCCAGGATGCACGTTCATCGTGGCATGAAATCGAGATGACCTGGGCCAGTGACTCACTCTTTGGCGCCCGTTTTTTACTCCAAATTTCCATCCCCAGTGGCAAACCAGGCAGCTCTGGTGCCGCATTTCTGGAAAAACTGGCGCGACGACCACAGCCCGACAAGAAATGCTTGGTCATGCTACCCAGCCTGGATTACCGTACACGACAAAGCGCGTGGTTCAAATCGCTGGAATCGGCGGCCACGCTGCTCGAGGCTCAGCCCGTCCCCCGTTCACGCATGACAAACTGGTTGGCTCGACGGTTGGGCAAGCAACAACGGGGGGCCAGCGACGAAGCCCTTGAGTTTTTAGCCGATTGTACCGAGGGCAATCTTCTGGCAGCCAGTCAGGAAATCGACAAGCTCTGCCTTCTTTATCAAGACCTGACGATAACGCTGGATCAGGTTCAGTCTTCTGTCATGATGGTAAATCGGTTGTCGTTGACCCAGTTGCAAGAAGCTTTGGCGGCCCGTGAGCTCAGCCGCGCCTGTCTCACATTGCGCCATCTTCGCGACGAAGGCGAAGCCTTGCCTCTGATCTTATGGTCTTTATGTGAAGATTGGCGCATCCTCATCTTGCTGACTTCCCCCGCAGGGAAAACACAGGCCCCACGCTTATGGGGTGAACGCAAGGCACGTCTTGGGGCCATGGCACGCTGGAGCAAAACCAGCGCCTGCATTCATGCCCTGGAGCGAGCGGCCGAACTGGACCGCATGATCAAAGGTCTGATCCCTGGCGATCCTTGGGAGGAACTGCTTCACATGATGCTGGAGTTTCTTGCCTGCTGAGGTGTTCTGAAAATGGCTCAGTCGCCCAGCACCATTCCTTCTGTCCATCCCTGCTCTTGAGCGTAGACCAGAGCATCCATTTTCTTGCCCTGTTCCGGCTTGACGCGCAGCACTTCGATTTGACCACCCTGCGCCGTCACCATAAAACCTTGGGAGGTTAGTCCAGACAAGGTTCCAACTTTGCCACGCACAGCACCAAAGCTGCGAAACACGTGCAAGTGGGCATCAAATATCTGGAGTTTCTGGCCTTTCACGGTCGTCCAAGCGCCCGGAGACGGATTGCAGCCACGAATCAGGTTGTAAATGCTTTCAACATGTTGCGCCCAGTGGATGCGCGCTTCAGCACCACGGCACCAACCCTCATAGGTGGCCTGTGCCTCATCCTGTCGCACCTCCTGATGCCGGCCTGCCACGACCTGATCGGCAGCTTCGAGCAGAGCAGCAACCCCCATGGGAAACAAATGATCAAAATAAACACTGCCCAAGGTATCATCCGGGCCAATGGAGACTTTCTTCTGAAGAACGACGGGGCCCTCGTCAAGACCATCGGTAGGACGAAAAATCGTCAACCCAGTCTCTCGATCTCCCTTGATGATGGGCCAGTTGATCGAACTCGGACCACGGTAGCGGGGCAACAGCGATGGATGATACTGAATGGTCCCATGGGTTGGTATGGTCACCAGCTCCTGGGGAGCGAACTGCAGTACGTAGGCCATCACGCCAATATCGGGAGCCATGTCACGCATGGCGCTCAAAGCCTCTTCCGATTTCAGACTGGAAAACTGAAATACGGGAATCCCGAGCTCTTCGGCGGCCAACCTCAGCGGGTCGGGCTTGGCCCCCTCTTTTTCAGGAGCACAAAACACACCGGCCACATCCTCTCCGCGCGCCAGAAATGCTTCCAATGCCGCTTTGCCGAAATCCTGTTGCCCTATGATGACGATCTTCACTTGTCGAAAGCTCCTTCTTGGCGATGCTGCCGGATGGTTTCAGGCGACCATTGCAAGATTTCGTGCAAAATCTCATCGGTATGCTCTCCCAGCAAGGGTGAGCGAGTGATGGGAACATGGTTGTTGCTAAGCTTAACGGGCATGCCCACGTTATGCCACGGCCCCCTTTCGGGATGATCGAGCGGAACATACATCTCACGCAACCTGACATGCTCATCCTGGGCCAGATCCTGGGTGCTCATGATGGGTCCACAGGGGACATCCAGTTCGTTCAGGAGCGCCATCAGTTCAAGCTTGGTGTAGGAGGCAGCAAAATCTTCCAGGATTTGCCACATGGCCTGCTGGTTCTTGCGTCGTTCGCCAAGGGTGGCAAAGCGCGCATCCGTCACCATTGCCTCACCTCCAATGCGGCGCGCCAACGCCTCCCAGACGACTTCTTGAACCACCACATAAATGAAGTCGTTAGGCCCTCCCGGCTTGCAGCGGATGGCATTGCCCAACTGCCCGCCACCCGAATCATTGCCGCCACGGGGAGTCGTGACGCAATCTTCGGTAGCCACCGAATATTCAGGCAATGGTCCACGCGCCAAACGCTGATGGTCACGGAACTTCACGCGACAGAGGTTCATCACCGAATCCATCATGGCCACCTCGACAAATTGGCCACGACCGGTACGATGACGAGCATTGAGCGCTGCCAGAATGCCAATGACCATGTGTAAACCAGTCCCGGAATCGCCGATTTGAGCTCCCGTCACCAAGGGCGGTCCATCCTCAAACCCCGTGGTACTCATCGAGCCCCCCATGGCCTGGGCAACATTCTCATACGCCTTGAAATCCGCATAAGGACCGCTTGAACCAAAACCTTTGATGGACGCCATGACGATGCGCGGATTACGCGCATGAATCGCTTCCCAGGTGTACCCTAAGCGCTCCAAAACCCCGGGACCGAAATTCTCCATCACCACATCGCATTCCTGCAGCAGGGCCTCAAACACCTGCTTGCCCGCGGGTTTTTTCATGTTGACGGTGATCGAGCGCTTATTGCAATTCAGCATGGTGAAATACAAGCTGTCGGCACCGGGAATATCGCGCAACTGGCCTCGGGTGATGTCCCCCGTCGGCGGTTCAAATTTGATGACGTCCGCACCCAGCCAAGCCAACAACTGGGAAGCCGTAGGCCCTGCCTGCACGTGCGTCATGTCAAGAATGCGCACACCTGCCAAAGCTTTATCCATGAATATCACCCTGCCTTATTTGTACATGGTCTGGTTCATCGTCCCGCTGGAGTATTTCTCGCGATCAATCACCACATCCACCAAAGCAGGTTTTCCAGAATCTCTAGCTTTCTCAAGTGCTTGACGAATATCCGCCGGATCCGTGACCCGAATGCCAAACCCACCCATGGCTTCGGCAAAACGATCGAAGCGTACATCTTCCAGGATATTGCCGACATCGCCACGCTCAGCACCATACTTGCGCGCCTGGCCATATCGAATCTGGTTCCAGGATGCATTGTTGCCAATCACCCCCACAAAGGGCAGTTTGTTGCGCACCATGGTTTCGAAATCAAAGCCCGTCAAACCAAAAGAGCCATCACCAAACAGCACCACCACATCCCGCTCGGGTTGCAGCAGCTTCGAGGCCAGGGCAAAGCCGGTGCCCACACCCAAAGTTCCCAAGGGTCCGGGGTCCATCCAACCTCCGGGTTTTTGAGGACGCACCACCGAGCCAGAGAAAGTCACGATATCGCCACCATCGCCTATGTATACGGTATCTTCCAGCAAAAACTCGTTGATTTCATGCACCAGGCGAATAGGATGAATGGGCGTCGCATTGGCATCGATGATGGCGCGGTTTTTCCCTTCCGACCGGGCTTCTTCCGCTCGCAGCATATCCAGAAATGGGTCGTGACGGCGCGCCACATCACCGGCAGAAGCTTCGCACATGGCGTTAACCACCGCGCGTATGTTGCCCACGAGACCCATATCGAAATCGCGGTTGTAACCGACGTTGCGATAATCCATGTCCAAGATGATGATGGTGGCTTTGGGGTTCAAGCGGCGCCCGTAGCCCATGCGAAAATCCAGCGGCGTTCCGGCCAGAAGGATAACATCCGCCTGTTCAAAGGCTGTCTTGCGCGACGGCATGAATCCGTAGGGATGGTTGCGTGGCAACGTTCCTCGAGCAGCGCCATTGACGTAGATCGGCATGTTGAAGTGGCGTGCCATGCGATCGATAGCATCGTGGGCACGACAGGTCCGCGCTTGCGTCCCAAACAAAGCCACCGGACGCTCGGCTTTTGCCAAGGCTTCTGCTGCCCGCGCAATTTCATTGGGATCACCGATGAATTCGCCTTTCACGCGATAATTAACGGGAATCCGAACCTTGGACGCATCCACACGGGCATCCAGCACATCGTGAGGAATTTCCAGGTAGCCTGGTCCAGGCGCCCCGTGAAACATTTCACGAATGGATTGCCCCATCATTTCGGCACAACGCTCGGTGGTCATCACCGTCGACGAGAATTTGGTGATTGGATTCATCATGGCCACATGGGGCAAATCCTGCAAAGCCCCCATGCGGTACTGTTTCAAAGGTCCCCCGCCGCCTATGAGCAACATCGGACTTTCAGCTCGGAATGCATTGGCCACCCCGGTTACAGCATCGGTGGTACCCGGACCTGCAGTCACCACCGCACAACCGATCCCCCCAGTAATGCGAGCCGCAGCATCCGCGGCATGAGCCGCCACCTGTTCGTGACGCACATCGACGATGCGAATCCCTTCATCAAGGCAACCGTTGTAGATGTCGATGATATGTCCGCCTGAAATGGTGAAAACATGTTTCACCCCTTCCTGCTTCAACATCTTGGCTACGATTTGCCCCCCAGTCAGGGTAGTATCGGACTCAGCGGCAGGAACAGCTTGATTTTCCATGGATATGGCCTCACGGGTTTGGCTTCCCGAAGAAACGGAAAGGCATTGAAAACGAAACGACGATTATAGCCAAATCACGCCCTTTTGTCCCCAACCAACCCTCTCTGGGTCAGAGACCTCAGCGGGTCTGGCGTGATTTGAGTGCCAACCATAATGCGCTGTGATCCAGGTCTCCACCACCCTGTGCCACAAAATTCCGGTACAGGCCATCGACGCTTTCGGTCAGAGGCAAGGTCATATTGAGCTCGCGGGCGACATCCAGCGCTGAGTCCAAGTCCTTGAGCTGGGTCGCGCAACGTGCTCCCGGCATAAAATCGGCTGTTACCATGCGCTCGCCATGCAGATCAAGAATTCTGCTTTCGGCAAACCCACCTCGTATGGCTTGACGCACCGCAACGGGATCAGCCCCTCCTGCTTCAGCCAACAACAGCGCCTCGGCGACGATACCGATGGTTCCCCCGACAATCATCTGGTTGGCCAGCTTGGTCAACGATCCCGTACCGGCCGGTCCGACATGGGTGGCCCGCCCCAGCGCACCGAACACCGCTTCCGCCCTCGCAAAAGCAGATGCAGCGCCGCCCACCATGATGGCCAGTGTCCCTTCCGAGGCCCCCGCCACCCCTCCCGAGACCGGCGCATCCAGGGCCTGGATACCCCGTTCGGCAAGCCTATGCGCATGTTGACGCGCGGTTGCAGGGGGAATGGAACTCATATCCAGCCATAACGCCGTCTCGCTCAAGGCATCCATCACCTCGTCCAGCACGGCACTCACCACCGGACCGTTGGCCAGCAAACAGAGGATGATCTCAGCATCCCGCACAGCTTCCTGTGCTGTTGCCGCTACCTGCGCCCCGGCAGGACGCAATGCCTCCGCTTTCTCGAAGGTGCGATTCCACACCGTCAGATGCATTCCCGCCGCCAAAAGACGTCGAGCAACCGGGTTTCCCATCAGGCCGATGCCCAACAAAGCAATGCGTTTCACGCCAAGTCTCCCGAGGTCTGGCCACGTTGTTGACGCTGCCGTTCAAACAGCAAAACCGATCCTGCAACCGCAGCATTCAGGGACTCCACCGAAGGTTCCATCGGAATGAAAACCCTTTCATGCAACCGCTCCACGATGTCCTGAGACAAGCCGCTCCCTTCGTGACCTACGACCAGTGCCACGTTACCCGTCATATCCACCGTGTCATAAGGTCGCGCCGCTTCACGCAGGGCGCCGACAATGCGCCCCTGATAGGCGTCCAACCAAGATGGGAGTCTTACGTTTTCATGCAGCACGACATGAAAATGGGCCCCCATGGCTGCCCGCAACACTTTCGGGGACCATCCTTGAACCGAGCCTTGACCCAGTACCACCTGACGTAAACCCGCCGCAACGGCAGAACGGATCAGGGTGCCCACGTTGCCCGGATCCTGCAAGCGGTCAAGCACCAGGCAACCTCCATTGCTGGGCAAGACTTTACCGGAAGAAGCCGGCCAGTCGATCAGTGCGGCAACCCCCACGGGGGATTGAAGACCCGAACAACGCTCAAACTCGGAAGACTCCAGGATCCAGGGCTCGGGCCAACCAGGGAACGCCATCAACGCTTGAATTTCAGCATGACCCACCCGCTGCCCGTCCACAAACCAGCATAAAGGCAATTTCCCTGTTGCCTGATAGACCTGCAACAGATGAATTCCTTCCAGAACCGTTCGACGATCCTTCTGGCGCTGATGCGCCGAATGGACCAGATGCTGCCAAACACGCAACCATCGCGCCATGGCGGGTTTATCCTGACTCATCGAAGGGCAGACTTCAGAGGTTCAAAGCTGCGCCGATGTTCCGCACAAGGTCCATGGCGCCGTAAAGCGTCGAGATGGAATGCGCTGCCATAACCCTTGTGACGCTCAAATCCATACTCAGGAAAGGTACTGGCCAGTTGCACCATATACTCATCTCGGGCCACCTTCGCCAAAATGGACGCCGCCGAAATGATACCCATCCGTTGGTCCCCCTGGACCACGGCGCAGGTCGGCAAATCCATGGATGGCGCATGGAGCCCATCCACCCACAATCCGGAAGGCATAACCGACAGGGCATTCACCGCACGCCGCATGGCCAGCAGGGTTGCCTGAAAAATGTTCAACCGGTCAACCTCTTCTGCGGAGGCGCTGGCGACGGCATAAGGCATTTCTTGGCGGATGCGGTCCGCCCATCGCATTCTTTGGGCGGGTGACACCTGTTTGGAATCTCGCACCCAACTCAGATCCTGATCGGTCACCATCACAGCCGCTGCCATCACCGGTCCGGCCAAGGGGCCACGCCCAGCTTCATCCACCCCGCAAGCGCCGGCGGGAATCGACGGCAGCAGGTCTTGCCTGCGGTAGCATCGATCAGGTTGCATGACGCGCCTGCTCAAACCCTGCCAGCATTCCCGCCGTGACATCAGCCTCGAGCTCGTTGCGAATGCTGCGAAACGCTTTGACCATTTCGGAACGCCGACTCGCATCTTTCAGCAAATGAGCCAGTTCTTCGCTTAGCCGTTCCGCCGTAGCCTCCTCTTGCAAAATTTCCGGCACCACCTCCCGTCCCAGAATGATGTTCGGCAACCCGACAAAGCGCGACACCCGTTTGCGTCGAAACAACCACGCGGTAAGCCCCGACAAGCGATAGGTCAGTATCATGGGACATTCCAGTAACGCCGCTTCCAGCGTAGCCGTCCCTGAAGCCACCAGCGCAGCATCAGCCGCAGCGAGCACGCGCGAACCATCCTCATCCAGGATCCGGATGGGCAGACGGGCATAACGCGCAAGCTGTCTTTGTTGTTCAAACAATTTTCGGGTCGGCGGATTGATCAAGGGCACGACAAAGCGCACTTGGGGCGCATTTTCATGAATGCGCCGCGCCACTTCAAGGAAGAGAGGCCCATGGTACTCCAGTTCGGAGCGTCGGCTGCCGGGCAACAGCGCCACCCAGCAATGGTCTGGGCTCATGCCCAACGACGACTTGGCCTGCTCTCGATCAGGAACAGGAAGTTGCTGCACCAGAGGATGCCCCACATAGGTTAGAGGAATGCCTGCTTGCTCAAATATCGGTTTTTCGAAAGGGAAAATGGATAAGACACCGCTCACGGCACGACGAATGCCCGGCAATCGATCCGCACGCCAAGCCCACACCGTAGGCGCCACGACCTGAAGCGTAGGAATCCCGCCGCGTTTCAGGGCAAATTCCAGACCCAGGTTAAAATCGGGCGCATCGATCCCGACAAAGCAATCAGGAGGAGCGTGCAAGAAATATCGCTTCAACATGTGGCGCATCCACAGCAATCGAGGCAAAGAACGCAACACTTCTGCATAACCCCGCACCGCCAATGCATCCATGGGATAAAGCGAGCGCGCCCCCAAAGCCTGCATGCGCGGCCCAGCTATTCCCTCAAATCGAGCATGTGGGTAACGCGAAAGAATGGCGCGCATGAACGAGGCCCCAAGCAAGTCCCCGGATGCTTCACCTGCCACAATGCCAATCCGCATGGTCAGCGCAGAATGCCGCGGGTCGATTGCCCAAGAAACTCCAGGAACCTGGTAACGTGCGGCTTGTCGTGGGCATCATCGGCCAGCTTTTGACGTGCTTCCTCGAAGGATAAACCGGAGCGATACAGAGTCCGATACGCCCGTTTCAGCGATTCGATTCCATCGACCGTGAAACCCCTTCTTTTCAAGCCTTCTGTATTGATACCATGGGGCTTTGCCGGATTGCCCGCCACCAAGAGATAAGGCGGAACATCCTGCGTGATGACAGCAGAGATGCCAATAAAACTATGCGCCCCCACGCGCACAAACTGATGAACCCCGACAAAACCTCCCAAGGTAACCCAGTCACCAATGTGAACATGTCCGGCTAATGTGGCATGGTTGGCCAAGGTGGTATGGCTCCCCACCTGGCAATCATGGGCCAGGTGAACATATGCCATGATCCAGTTATGGCTACCCAGACGGGTGATCCCCACATCATCCGCCGTGCCAATGTTGAAGGTGCAAAATTCGCGAATGTTATTGTCGTGCCCGATGTCGAGGGCAGCATCTTCACCATGAAACTTTTTGTCCTGCGGGTCACCCCCCAAAGCACAAAATGAGTAAATGCGGTTGCGCTCTCCAATGGTCGTTCTGCCGCTGATGCGCACATGATCCTGGATCACGGTACCCGCCCCAATCCGGACACCGGGGCCGATGATGCTATAGGCCCCGACCTTGACATCGGCATCCAACCACGCATCGGGATGGATCAATGCCGTCGGATGGTGCAGAGGCACGACGCTGTCTGTCATGCCTCTTCCGTCAGGTTTTTTTCAGCACACATCAGTTGTGCTTGCGCTGCAACACGATCTTCGACCATGGCACGCGCAGAAAACTTCCATATTTTGTAGGAGTGACGCAGCAACTCAACCTCAAGGCGCAATTGATCTCCCGGAAATACCGGGTTACGAAACCGTGCATTGTCTATCCCCACAAAGTAGGTGACGATCTTGCCATCCGGCTTGGTATTCTCCGTTTTGAAACTCAACAGAGCTGCGGTCTGAGCCAGAGCCTCGATCACCAGCACCCCTGGCATGACTGGATGGTGGGGGAAATGCCCCTGAAAAAACTCCTCGTTGCGGGTTACGTTTTTAAGCGCCACAATCGATTTTCCGGGCACCACCTCCAGCACACGATCCACCAGCAAAAATGGATAACGGTGCGGCAAGTACTCCATGATTTGATTGATATCCATTCCGCTCATGATGTTCCCTCGTCCTGATGATTCATTGTTGGTTTGCCTTCTGGCAAAACCGCTTCCAGATGCTGCAGGCGTTCCACCAGGTCCGGCAAATGCCGCAAGTGCGCCAGCGTTTTAAGCCAGTCAC